>JAHIYS010000042.1 GCA_018814965.1 Gammaproteobacteria bacterium | reverse complement strand
GTGAATGGTGGAAAGAATTATTTCTCAATCAGAAATCAAAAGTTTTAACTGATGAAGAGCGCCAATTCTTCCAAAAATACTTCGGTGGTTCCGCCGGCTCGCCGCTGACTAAAAAAGCAGAAGGCTTTGCAAGCAAAATAGCAAAGCTTGCCTCTTTTCAGGGGCTTAGCGCAAGCAAAATCGCTTCCTTTCTTTTAGACTCAGTAAAGGCAAAGAATTTTATTTTGGGTTTGATTAAACTTAGCAGCTTAAATGGAGAGCAGTTATTAGATAAATTAGAGAACATTAAAGGGCTCAGCTCAATTATTAGCAAATTCAGGTTAAGCCAGATTGACTTGAATAAGACAGAAATTGATGAAGCAGATAAGGCTATACTTGGAGACCCCTTTGTTACCATTAAACTAGACAGAGAAGCGGGCGATCTTGGGATTAGCTTAACGCAGTCGCCTAATACTATCGTCAGTAAAAGAGAAAAAAGCATTATCGAGGAACACTACGCTATTACCAGGGAAAGAATGGCTGAAAGAGACAAAAAACACTCGCCGGTTCATGATCCAGAAGAAGACCTGAATTATAGAGGAAAGGTAAGTGAATATTACAATAGAGTATTTTTAACGAGCGTTGCCAAACAAATGGAGGATTTCGTAGATATTCATTTTACAAATAAGGGAAGAAAGTTAGGATTTATTGTAAAAGTCGGCATAGGCGCTAATGAAGAATACGACCACCATACAAGAGCAGTTTATGAAACAAAGAAAAACGGTATAGTTTATGCTGTTATGAACAATAGTTATGAGTTTGAAGAATTCCGAAAGCGCCATCCCGATGCTAACGGTGATAATACCTTAATGATATACGAATCCCGCAGCGGTGAAACTGAAGAGCCGCTGAAAGTTTTTCTATTTAACTATAAAGATTTTCCTGTTTCCATTGTTTTTTCAAACCAAGGGCCTTTACATGATACTGCTGAAGGCTGGATAAAAAAGCAACAGCAAAAAGAAGAGGTACCTACAATTTTACGTTTAGATTTCCGCACTGATATGGCCGGTAGATACATGCGCCGCAAGACTCCGATGAGTTATTGCGCTCTGCATCTTTTGGATGAGATAAGCCGCAGGCCCGAAGTAAGAATTACTAATAGTGGCGAGGTTAAAAGGATTAGACAGTTGGTGGCAGAGATGAAAGGAGTAAAAGACTCGTCTTATGCAGCAGGTGTGATAGAGGCACAGATTCAGACTCAAGAGGCGAGGTTAAAACATACATACGCAGATCGCTGGGCGTATAAATATATGCTGGTTACCGATGAAGCTGATAGATTGCTGTCTTTTACTAAAAAGGAGGAAAGTTTAGCTGTGCAGATAGCCGAGTTTATACACCGTAATCAGATGCTATCAAGATTGACTCCCGGAGGCAGGGATCAGATTGCGCTGATAGTTAATGATGAGGATATTCTTTGGCCTGCCACAGAGCAGCCAATACAGAATTGGATGGAAGGAGTTAATAAGCCGGGTAACAAGATGATTATGGCTCCCTATCTGTTTAGCGAAGAGCCTCATGCGATACAAGGTATTTTGGACCAAGCTGGTTCGCATATTGCGCTTTTTGTTTTTAACAAAAAGCATCCTAGTTATCAAGAGGCCAAAAAGAAAGCGCAGGAAATGTATGCAAAAGGAATTCCGTTGGTAATGATTGAGATAAATGAGCCAAATATTGAGAATACTGCAGGCTTTTCCAGTCTGATGGAGGATTTTATTGTCTATTATGCAGGAATTATCGGACAAAACCCTTATACTAACCCCGAGGTAAAGTATGTCCGTGAGAATTCCGATACTAGATTAGTAGTTATTGGTGATGAAAAAAGGGAACGCTTAGGCCAGCCAGCTATTCCTGCGGTAACAAAGGAAGAAAAAGCCATTAAGATAAAGGAAGTAAATCCAAAGGATGACGCTTTGGTTTCTTTTGTTTCGATGTTTGATCAGATAGCTGAAGCATTAAGTATTGATTCTAAAGAAGCCATCAGTGCCTTTGAAGATAATTTGGATGGAGAATTGGTTATTAATGCCCTGGCAGAGGCAAACGGTGTCCACCGGCAGACAGCTGTAGACGGAGTTAATAAAACAGGAGAATTCCATAAAATCGTTAAAGATTATGAAGAGGTAATGAGAAAAAAAGAAGAGATGCAGAAATCAAAAGTTGATAAGAGCGTTTTTATGGACGAAACTAAAGCAAGGCAAAAGGCAAAACAATTGGGAATAGAAGGCATTGAATTTTCCTTAGGGCCATCTGATATCGCTGTAGACAAAGAGGCCTTAGAATACCTTAAAAAGCTGTATGAAGAGATTAGAGGAGATGATTCTTTAGCTAAGAGGATAGCGGAATTTATCCATTTGTCAGTTTCTCTGCTTGAGCAGGAGGGCAAGAGGCGGGATAATATCGTGCTGACCACAAATGACCAATACAGGCTGGATTTTGCCAAGGCATTTAAAGAACATTGGGCATACAACATAAGTAAATTAGCAAAATTTATTTTTGGCATAGATAAACTGCCCAGAGCCTCTCATATGGTGATAGAAGGCCGATTAGGACAAGCAGATTCTCATTTCAACATAATTGTCTTAGCCGAAGATTTAGGCCTTTCTAAACGGCAAGTCCTAAGTAATGAAGATGTTGAATTTTCTAATCCCGCGCATCAGGGATTAGACCGCAATAAGGCACTATTTGGTTTGGCCTTGGGCAATAAAGACACCATATTGGCAAAAATGCCCGGTATAGCTATTAAGGTAAAAGAGATAACTCCGGAGATGAACCTTAAACTTATTAATTTGGGCAGAGAAATAAGTAAGCATTACGCCGAGATATTGAGAAAAATCTCCTCCAGCCCCTTTGCAGCCCCTGTTATAGAAAGCGAAGGGACCTTTGATGTAACATATGAAGACGGTATTTTTCTGCTTACTTCTGAAGAAAAAAGTATGTTTCAAACTATGCAAGCAGAGCAGATGATAATGCAGGCAATATAGTTATAAACTGCAATAAAAGTGTTATGAACGAAAATGTTGCAGAAATACAAATAACAGTCCACAGTTTTTATTAAGCTGTGGACTGTTTTATATTACGAATAATAACTGGGATTTGATTAAATTTTTATTAAAGCATAAATTTGATATTGTTGACAAATCTATAAAAATAAGGTAAACTGTAAAATCCAATGATAGGGCGCGTAGCCCAGTTGGTTAGAGCGTCTGCCTTACACGCAGAAGGTCGCAGGTTCGAGACCTGCCGCGCCCACCATGAAATGCAGAAGTAAGGTCTCGAAGCGAATCGAGCGCCGAATAAAG
>JAHIYS010000041.1 GCA_018814965.1 Gammaproteobacteria bacterium | reverse complement strand
CCTTTAACATCCCTTTTTATACATTCTTTAAGATCGGTTTTAATAAAAACTTCCGCAAAATTTGGAGATAACAAGGCTCTTGCTTCATCACGGCTAGATCTAAAGGGAGAGATTACAGATACAATTATGACATCATGTTTACCTATATTTTCCTTACAATGTAAGGCAATCAAATTATTATTTTCCCTTATATCTTGGGGTGTAAACTTCAGATGCTTATGTGAAGAACTTCTTACACTATCACCGTCAATTAATAAAACATTTGTTTTTCGATTTTTTAATTCTCTAATAAGATTATCGGCTATCGTTGATTTACCACTACCAGATAAACCAGTGAACCATAATACATGAGTTTTCATTACCAAAAAATCTCCTCTCCATTATTTAATTTATTAATAATATGTGTTGATATTTCAGGTCTCATAAACCAATCTGCGGGCAATTGTTTTTGTCTTAACATATCTCGAGCTTGGGTTCCACTTATATGCAACAAGTCATTTGCATCCAGTTCCTTGCTATGTATATATTGTTTTAGTTTTTTTGAGTAACCAACTGCATCAAAAAAAACAGGTTCTATTCCCAAATCATCAAACTGACTGAATATTTCTTGAGATGCTTTTGGATGATAATAATCACCAACTCCTGTGTGATCCCTACCAACTATAAAATGACTACAGCCAAAATTTTTTCGGCAAAGAGCTGTAAATATTGCTTCTCTAGGACCAGCATAGCGCGAATACGTCAAAAATACCCCAAGAATAACGCGGTTCTTTGGATAATACTTCTCCATCATAATTTCATAACTTTCAACAATAGCTTCCGTCGAATAATCGCCTTTTTTCTTTTTACCAGCGACAGGATGCACAAAAAGACCATCACAACCGCTACGCTCCATTGCTTCTAGTTGTAAATATTCATGAGATCTATGAATCACATTTCTAGTATGAAAACCAATAACCTTTGACCAACCTAAGCTTTCAAAAATCCTTCTAGTTTGCCTAGGAGTTAAATTAAGACGAGAAAATTCTGTATCACATTTACACAAAAGCCTAACCTTACCACCTAAAAGGTAATCGCCCATTTTTTCTAAATGTTGAACACCAGGATGTTTACTATCAATAGTGGAAAATATTTTTTTGGCAAATTCTTCTTTATCAAAAGAATAGATTTCCTCTAGTTCCAATATACCATAAATTTTACCATTTTCTTGTGAAGTAAGCGCAATCTCTTTTCCTATTTTTAGCGTTTTTTTCTCCTCTTGTGTAACTGGAAGAATAATGGGCAAGGTCCAAGGCGTTCCATCGGCCAATCTCATATCATCCAGAACACCTTGATAATCTTTCTTCGTCAAAAAACCTTCTAAAGGACTAAAGGTACCTACTGCCAACTGCTCTAAATCCATCAAAATATCCTTATTTATTGGCAACTTAGGTGAATTAGCAAGCTCCTCGCTATCTATATTGCCTATTAAACACCCATCTACCAACTTTCCACCATGCGGTGCTATCAAAAAACCGCTGTCTCCATTTATTAGATAATCTAAATTATTCTTAACGGATATAGATGGGGATCCATTTATTCTTTTGCTCTGAGATATCAAATTATTCACCATATTTACTGTTTCTACTGGATACCTTCCCACAGCTGCTTCTTTGGTTAAAACAAAACCCGTAGCACCATCGAGAACCGTATTTACTATATCATTAACCTCTGCTCTTGTAGGTTTTAAATCTAGCGCCATTGCTTCCACTAAATTAGAAGCCACAAATACATCTTTTTTATGTAATCTAGCTTGCTCAATTAGCATTTTCTGGGCCAAAGGTATTTTTTCTATTGGAATTTCTCGACTCAGATCTCCTCTATCAATTAAGATTCCATCAGCTATATTGAGAATAGCTGAAACATTTTTAACTCCAGATATAGTTTCAATTTTAGCATAAGTTATGGCTTGAGGGTAAATTTGCTTGAACCTTTCAACTTCAGAGGCGTGATCGATAAACGATAATGTAAAATGTTTAATACCATATTTTTTTGCCAGTTCAATAGCATATAAATCTTTAGGACTAAATGATGGTAAATTACAATTAATATCCTCGCAGTGAACACCCTTTTTACTACCAACATACCCTTCTACAATCACTCTACAAGTTATAAAATCTAAAGCAGCAAGAGAGGAAACATCTTCTACCCTAAGCAACGCTGAATTAAAATCAATGGCAATCAAATCACCTGGCTTAAAATAATCAAGAATATGAGGTGGTGTAAAATATATATTTCCATTATCACAAGATTCAAGGTTTCGATGAAGTTTTATAAAGTGATTGAGATTAAGAAAAATCCCACTGGTTTTGCAATTTCCAGTTCTAATCTGAGAGCCCTCAGTATCTATAGCAACTGGTATCTTAAACTTTTGTAAAAATTGTATGTGTTTTTCTATCTCATCCTCTTGAACGTGAGATAAGTTTATTCGAACTAAGCTTATATTTCTAACTTCCAAGCGGCGCAAAACTTGTTCATTTAAAGATGTGGGACCAACTGTAAAGATTATTTTTAAATAATTATTCATAATTTT
>JAHIYS010000040.1 GCA_018814965.1 Gammaproteobacteria bacterium | reverse complement strand
TCCTTCAAGCTCAACCTCAATAAAAACATTACGGGTATCGACGATATCTGCTCTGCCTTCAAGCTCAAAACCATGGCCAATTAGTTTTGCATTTAAAAAATCTTGCGCAAAATCTAGTTTGGCACCAGAAGCAACAAGTAGCTTTTTAATTTCTTGGTGATTTTTCATCAAAGGCATCACTAGGATCGGCTGTCCTCCGCTTGAGTATGCATTGGGGTTGGCATGATACTTTAAGCATAAATTGCATAGTTCTAAATTGTCATTATCTGCGGCCCAAAAAAGGGCGGTTCTACCGGTTAGGTCTGGAAAGTCAACTTCAGCTCCAGCATCTAATAATATTTTTGCTTTTGGTAGGCTATTAATGATTGCGGTTTGAATTAAGGGAGTGTAGCCATATTCATCGATAACATTAAGCTCAGGGTTGCTTTTTAGAAATTCGATTACCTCTTTATCTGATCCGTAAATTATTTTTTTTGAAAGTGACATAAAATCTTCCTTAAATTAGCTGGTCAATTTAAAAGGGTAGTGGTTTTGTGTGATGTTGATGTATAAATTTATTTTGTCTTTTCTGTCCAAGGGCTAGATCTAATTTATTTTGTAGATCTAGGGTTAGTTCATCGCTGCGTTTATTTGCCTCGTCAAGAGTTCTGCTGTCATTTACTATGATTGATGACAAATCTGAAGAAGCACCAAGCGGCATTTCGTTTAAATATGGATGCCCATCAAACACAGGTTTCGCGGTGCCTTCTCCACCGCTTTCATCATCTTCGTGATAAGCGCGACGGGGTGCTACTTTGCCAAAGTGGCGATACCACTCGGCTAAGCATTCGCCTAATTGAGCTTTCAGTTTTGCTGGGATATGTTTAGACATTAGTGCAATTTTATATTATTTTATAAATTAATGGAAACATCTGGTGATATAGTTATTTTATAAGGGTTGATGTTATGGGTCATAGCAAATTTATTGGTAGTCTATTGATTGTAGTTGGTACCTCAATTGGTGCTGGAATTTTGGCGTTGCCTCTAGTTAGTGCGCACGTTGGCTGGGTTTTTGCGATAGGATTGTTGTTACTTATATGGTCGCTAATGACAGTAACTGGTTTATTGGTTTTGGAGGTTAATCTATCCTTAGAGGCTAGATCCAGTGGTTTTAGTAGCATGGCAGAAAAAACCTTAGGCTATCCTGGCAAAATTGTTGCATGGTTGACATGTATTTTATTGCTGTATGCTCTTACGGCAGCTTATATTTCTGGTGCTTCTTCTTTGTTGAAAGAACTTTTTTATTATTGTTTTTCCATAAATGTTCCAAGTTTTGTTAATGCAATACTTTTTGTGGCGATTTTGGGGGGAGCGGTTTTTTGGAGTACAAAAGCTACCGACTTTTTAAATCGTGGGATGATCAGTATTAAAGGATTTTTATTGTTTATGACTATAGCCTTTTTAATGCCCCATATTGATGTGGCATCGGCTATAAATAATAACGTTGGCGCGGTAGACGCATCGTATATATATGCGGTTTTTCCAATATTTATTTGCTCTTTTGGTTACCATACTGTGATCCCTAGTATCCGTATGTATTTTGGCAATGAATCTAGTGGATTACGAAAAATTATTGTATTAGGGACGACGACCTCTTTGGTGATTTATATTGTATGGGTGTTCGTTGTTTTAAATATCATCCCTTTAAACGGGGATAATAGTTTTGAGCAGATATTTGCCCAAAATACTTCAGTGGGCGGACTGGTGGGCGCAGTTACTGCAATCGTTGATAGCAGGTGGGTAAGTATTGGAATCAATGGATTTTCAAATATTGCTATGACCACATCTTTTTTGGGGGTCACATTGGGTCTTTTTGATTTTATTGCAGATGGTTTCAAGCGTTCAGACACACGATTTGGGCGGGCTCAAACATCTGTTATTACTTTTATCCCGCCACTTATTTTTGCGCTTTATTTTCCAGAAGGCTTTATTTTAGCTTTAACTTACGCGGCAATTTTTGTGACGATATTAGAGGTTATTTTACCGGTCTTAATGGTTTATAAATTACGGTATGTTAAAAACTCATCTGAGCAGTTATATCAGGTTTTTGGTGGTAAGAGTCTCTTATTTGTTGTATTGGTCTGCGGTATAGCTTTAATTGTGCTACAGATCCTGATTAGCTTACATATGTTGCCAGCACTTGGTTAGTACTTAGCAATTTTTATTTAATATTGGTCCCCGTTTTCCAACGGGGCGACAGAACTCAATTTCTATGATTGAGTGTTTCAATGGGTCGACAAAGCACCAAAGCTGGCTTTCGGCGGTTTTTGCCGTGGGATCCAGGGGTTTTTGGATTCTGGTCGCCACTTTATTGAATTAAATTCGCTAAATAATAAAAAAACGTTATAATCCTAAATCCGGGAGTTGAAACCGATATGAGAGGGTTTAAGATATTGAAGATAGTGATTTTCTTTTGAAAATTTTTTTGAAACCGTAGTCACCCCTACGGTGAAAACAAATTTTCAAAAAAAATCATTAGATTCATTATATTAAACGCTCGTAATAGGTTTCAACTCCCGGATTTAGGATAATTGATACCGTTAAAATTATTTAGATTGAAGAGATTATGACTTGGTTTAATCGATTATTGCCAACAAAAATTTATACTGAGCATTCTGACCGTAAGGGTGTCCCTGAGGGGATCTGGGCTAAATGTAACTCTTGTAACGCTCCAATTTATCATGCTGAGCTTGAGCGTAATTTATTCGTATGTTTTAAGTGCGACTATCATTTCCGAATCACCGCGCGGCAGCGGATTGATATGTTTTTAGATCAGGACAATAGAGTAGAGTTGGGTACAGAGATAGAGTCAGTGGACCGCCTCAAATTTAAAGACACCAAAAGATACAAAGATCGCTTACTTGCTGCCCAAAGAGCCACAGGGGAAAAAGATGCTTTAATTGTGATGAAAGGTGCGGTTAAAAACATACCAGTGGTGGGTGGTTTTTTTGATTTTGGTTTTATTGGTGGATCAATGGGCGCGGCTGTTGGTGAACGATTTGTTTGTGCTGTCGATGCCTGTATTGCAGAGCGATTGCCTCTTATAAATTTCTCTTCAAGTGGTGGAGCCAGAATGCAGGAGGGTTTGATCTCTTTGATGCAGATGGCAAAAACTAGTGCTGCTTTAGCTAAGCTTGCATCTTTGAATATCCCATTTATTTCTGTTTTGACCGATCCAACAACCGGTGGCGTTTCCGCTAGTCTTGCGACTCTTGGCGATGTTATTATTGCTGAACCTGGGGCCTTAATTGGTTTTGCTGGGCGACGAGTAATTGAACAAACAGTAAGGGAGCAGTTGCCTGATGGTTTTCAACGAAGCCAATTCCTCTTGGATCATGGTGCAATTGATATGATTGTAACCCGTCATGATATGAGAGATATTATAGCAAGTATTTTATCTAAATTATTACATCTAGAGCAACCAAAGGCAGATTAATAGTGACGAACCTGGCTTCTTGGTTACACCGCCTTGAATCTTTGCCCTCTGGTTTGGCCAATAACTCTCTAGATCATCTCAAAATTGTTGCTCAAAAATTAGATCTGCTTAAGTTTACAAATAAAGTCATAACTGTTGCTGGTACCAATGGTAAAGGCTCAACAGTCATTTTTTTAGAATCAATTTTATTGGCCTCTGGTTTTAACACTGGGGCATATATTTCTCCACATCTGGTTCATTACAATGAACGGATCCGTTTAAATGGTAAGGATGTTGATGATCAAGCTTTATGCTGGGCCTTTAAATTGGTTGAGGATGCATCTATCAAGGCTAACGTTGTTTTGAGTTACTTTGAGTTTAGTACCTTGGCTGCTTTGCTTATTTTTAAGAGTCAAAAGTTGGATGTTTTAATTCTTGAGGTAGGTTTAGGTGGTAGATTTGATGCGGTAAATATTTTAGATAGTGATTTGGCAATTATTACTACAATTTCATTAGATCATACCCATGTTTTAGGCGATACGCTAGAAGCAATAGGAGATGAGAAGTCCGGGATTATGCGGCCATATAATCCTGTAATATGCGGCGCTAATATGCCCTCTAGTGTTTATACTGCAGCTAAGAATAATGATTCGATATTATATTGTTTAAACAAAGATTTTTCTTATATTGAAAAGGAAAATAGTTGGAGTTGGAGGTTTGGAAAGGATTTTATGGATGATTTGCCGCAGTTGCACCTACCTAGTAATAGCGCTGCTTTGGCGCTCATGGCTGTAAGATTATTATCTGATGATTTTAAAATTTCATTTCAAGCAATTGTTGTTGGGTTAAAAAATGGTTATTTGCCTGGGCGTTTACAGCGAATGAAATTTGCAGGGAAAAAGATCATATTTGATGTCGCTCATAATGCTGAGTCAGCTGAATTACTTGCGCTGAATCTAAATAAAAAGCGATCTTGTGGGCGGATTTATGCAGTTGCAAGCATGCTTATGGATAAAGATATTGAGGCTATTTTGCTGCCTTTGGTAACGGTTGTTGATCGGTGGTATTTTGGAGTGTTAAATCAACCTAGGGCAGTAGATAAATCTCAGTTATTATGCTGTTTGCAAGAGGTTGGGATTAGTAATTTTATTTTATTGCCCACAGTTGCAGAATCTTTGAAGCAAGCGATTGCAGAATGCCAAGAAAAAGATACAATAGTGGTGTTTGGATCGTTTTATACGGTCGCTGAGGGTTTAAGAGTTGTTACTAGCTAAAATTGTTGGAGATTAAAAATGAGTCCAGAAAATAAACAGCGAGTTGTAGGGGTTATTGTTTTAGTAGCTTTTATAGCTTTACTAGTTCCATTTTTATTTACAAGTGGAGTTAAGAAAAATAATGAGTTAGCTGCTACTGAAGTTACTATTCCAATTGAGACTTCAGCTGATCAATTGTCTGATATTTCACCTGTTATGCAGCAGCCAAGCTTTTCACAAGAGTCCCCTTCCGAGGTAAGTGGGACGACAACAGAAAGTCTTCAATTGCCATCTACAGCTTTATCACCAGATCATGCTGAAAAAGGAAATATGTTTCCTGATAGTGATAGTCAATCAGGATCCTCTGATGTTATGCCACAGCAGCAACCAGCAGAGCCGAACTTAAATAATAATGTTAATGGAGATCTTCAGGAGCCTACCGTTGCACCAACAGTTAAAGTAAAGGCGGCTGTTAAACCTATAAAAGCTAAAGCAGCTGTTAAAAAAAGCACCAAGAAAAACATTGCAAAGAAAAAGGCAAGTAAGGCTAAAGCTGTTGCAATGAATGCTTCAACATTTTGGTCGGTACAGGTTGGTAGTTTCTCAGATCAGTCGCGAATGCAGAATATGGTAAATAGTTTGCAAGCAAAAGGGTACCATGTTTATTTGCAAAAAATAAGTACTTCCCGCGGTGCAATGGTTAGAGTTTTGGTGGGTCGTGAAACAAGTAAAAGCAAAGCGGTAGCGATTGCTAACCAACTAAAAACCAAATTAAAAATCAATGGTAGAGTCGTTGGGAGTAAGAAATGAGCGTGGCTAAAGAATTGCTTCATCTTAATATAGCTGATTATATTATTGTTGGAGTGGTTTTAATATCGACGCTGATTAGTTTGATCCGAGGGTTTTTAAAAGAGTTTATCTCTCTTATGGTTTGGATTTTAGGGTTTTGGGTGGCGATAAAATTTTACCAAATGTTTGCTGCAATTTTAGAGCCATATGTAGCTAATGCCGCTATCAGACAAATAGCAAGTTTCACTCTGATATTTTTATTGGTGTTAATTTTGGGAGCATTATTTAATTATTTATTCTCATTTATTATTATCAAATCAGGATTGAGTGGAACCGACCGTTTGTTGGGTATGGTATTTGGTTGCACTCGTGGAGTTTTATTAGTTGCAGTGGTTTTGTTGCTAATTGCATCCACATCATTTGTAGAAGAATCCTGGTGGCAAAAATCATCTTTAATACCTCATTTTCAGGTTTTACTAGATTGGCTAAAAGCATTTCTTCCTGAAAAAATGACCAGTATTGTTGGAATTGTTAAATAGCTTTACAAAGTGCTAAGTCCTGACAATTGACAACGTTGTTTGATTCAAAGCTTTGGTCATAATCTCTTAGGATTTAGTTAAGTTTAATTAATTAGAGATTGTTATGAATATTATAGAACTAAATCAACGAGAGGTTTCTTCTGTTGTTGGCGGCGCAGGTTTGCTGGGTGAGTTCAGTGCTGGTGGTTTATTATTCTCTATGGCTTGTGGGTATACTCTACCCATCATTATTAATGGTTTTGGATCAAAAAACACTAGCTCTACTGATATTTTTTTTAATAGATTGGATTGTGCTTTTATCTCAGGGTCAATTTACATTTTTGCGCATTAAAGGAAGAAGGGGTCAAATTTTTACAATCGATAACACTGTTTTGTTGTTTAATATTTAGCGAGGTTGTCGATTGTAAAAATTTGACCCCTTTTCTGAATTAGTGGATTTATTGTGGAATAGTATTATGACAGAATTTACGTTTCATGAAGATATAGAACTGGACCCCCTTAATGATTTGCCTAAAAATAAAATAAAACATTATATAGGGCGATTAAAGCAGGAATTAGGGGCGGAATATTTTACTTCTGAGATGGAAAGCCAATTTAGCAACGATGCTAAAAAACAGTGGCCAGAAGATTTGCCCAATTTTGTGCAGAGTTTTTTGCACCGGGAAAGGAGAAAAAAAGAGCTG
>JAHIYS010000039.1 GCA_018814965.1 Gammaproteobacteria bacterium | reverse complement strand
TGTTAGGAGGATACTTGGTCATGTTGTTATCTCCCTCCGTACGGTTCCAGGCTCACGGCGGTACATCTTCTTACCCGTTCCCTTAACCCTGTAAACGATCACCCGAGGCGCAGCCTGAATGAGAGCCACAAGCTCAAGGTACTTACGGGTCGTACTCCACCTAGCCCCAACAGCAGCCGCTATCCTATCCACATTCCCCACATCGTCAATGGGTACATTCTCAAGTATGTCAAGGATAAGCTCCACTTGGCCTCGGCGAACCGACCCCGTGGGCTGATCCAAATCCAACTCCTCTAATTCTGGTGGCATGGCGTTTAATTAGAGTTAAAGGTGACTATATAATAATTTCCCTGAACACGATAGCTGGCTACCCGACTGTTTTTTGCGTTACCAATAAACAGACTTGGAGATTCTTGTGTTTGGCTTGAAAACTTAATGTAAGTTTTTTTGCCATCATTAAATACCATTTTAGGATACCAATCTGGTACTGGTCCCTTTACTAGTTTGGCCTCATAATTAAAGTTTAAGCGGTTAAGATCAACTCCATTAGTTATATCTGTAATGCTATCTGGAGAATCCTCAAATTTTGTTACTAAGTCATCAGTGTCTGGATAATGCCAGGTCACAGAGGCCATATAAGTTTTTGGTGTAGAGTGTAGCATCATATGATAAGTGCGTTGATCAGTAGTTACCACTAGGCCGTTGGTTAATCCTTCATCTACAGGTTTGATTAACAGATGTTCTTGTCGACTAGCTCCCATGCCACTATAAGTTTTAGAAACTTGCCAGCGCACGGTATCTCCTGCGCCTACAGCAACGATGTGTTCGTTGTTTTGAAATTGGATGTCGGTAACACTCAGGGGTGCAGCATAAATTTGATACAGAGCGCCAGGCATATAATCAAATGTCATAATAGAGTTAATGTATTCACCAGAATTTGGTTGTTGTATCGCTTTTTTGTTGGCGGCTTCGATGGCTGCTTCTCCAACTAGTCGATTAGGACTTTTGGTGTGTTTTAGTGACATCAATTGTCCCGGCATAGGGACGGGTACATATTTAGTACGTTGCAAGCCGCTTTTAGAATCCACTGCCAAGCTATATGGGGTATTATTTGGTACAGGTTTATTGCTTTGGCAAGCGCATATAAATAAGCCAAAGATAGAAACTAAAAATAATTTTTGCACGGTGTTCATAAATAAAGCTCCAAAAATCAATTTAAAATAGTTAATTTAAGCTGCCAGTTAAATGCAGTTGTTTGTTCATTAGCCCTTAGAGTCTTTTGGTGTAATGTTAAAGTCTATAATGTAAAGACCTAGTGGGTTACGTAAAATTTCTTCATGTTTTATAGGTTGTTTTATTATACTAGTGAATATTCCACTATAGCTTTTTTTGCCATCTTCTTGACCCTGAGCATTGATTGTAGTTTCGGTCCAATCTAGATGCAAAGTTGTTGGGCTTATGGGATTGATATCAGTAATTTTTATGGTTACAGTTTTTTTCCCTAATATAGCTGTTGGGTTATTTTGTCTAAAATAATAATTAAGCCGCTCTGCTCCGCGACTGTTGAGGAAGTTATAGGCGGTTAACCAGTTCTTTTTAGCTAAGACAGGATCTAAAGGGATGCTGCGAATTAGCTCGACAAAATTTGCGATAAAATATTCTTTTTGTGCTTCGGTTGGTTGGTAGCGCACTAACATAGGGGACACATTTACCACTTTTCCTTCTTTGGTTACCTCTGCTATGTATATATGTTCTTTTCTAGTTGTTAAAGTAAATAATAAGATAGCAGCTAGTAAAACCGCAGCCAATAGAGATAGCATTGAAAGTATTCGCCAATTTTTAGCTTGTAAGCGGGATGAGCCAATTCTTTGGTCCCACTCTTGTTGAGCGCGTTGATATGGGGTTAAAGGCTCGCTGCTTTTATAATTTATTACTTCTTTTTTAAATGGATTTTTCATAAAATAAAGCCAATGATTTTTACGTTTTAAAATGTTGGTCGTACAACTCTATAGTCCACTCGAGTCCTTTTGCTAACAGATACTTCTGTAAAAATTTTTCTCTACCATGTTCTTGCAATAACTCTCTAACCAAAATTTTGTCTTCAGCGCGACTTGCTGCACAAAACGCAAGCGCTAATGGTCCTAATTCTACATCAAATAGGCGATTTCCCAAACGAGATTGATAATAATATTGTTGTTTTGGGGTTGCTGTGGATAAAATTTGTAGTTGGCGTTCATTTAAGCCAAGTTTTTCGTAAGAAGCGCGTATGTTTGGTTCGAGAATCCTGTCATTTGGCAATAAAATACGTGATGGGCAAGATTCAAGAAGGATTGAAGAAATACTGGTATTTAGTGCATCTTCAATGGATTGTGTTGCAAATACGACGCTTACATTAAATTTACGTAAAGTTTTTAGCCAATCACGAATTTTCGCGGAGAAAACTGGGTGATCAAGGTAAAGCCAAGCCTCATCTAATACCAATAATGTTGGTACTCCTGTAAAGCGTTTTTCTAATCTATGGAAGAGATAGCTTAATACTGGCGCTATAACACTAGGAGTGTTCATTAATTCTTCGGTTTCGTAGCATTGCCAGACGTCATCGCATGTTTGTTCGTAATCAGCATCTAATAAATGTCCGAAGGGCCCATTTAAGGTGTAGGTCAATAATGCTTGGCGGAGATCATTATTTTGAATTAATGCGCATAGACCGGTAATTGTGCGTTGATGCTCTGGCATGTGAGCGAGTGAATTTAAAGCTTCCCAGATGGTCTGTTTTACGTCAGGGGTAACAACTATTTTTTCATTAATAAGTAAACCATGTAGCCACTCTGCTGCCCAGATACGCTCCGCTTCTTTGTTAACACCAGCTAAAGGCTGAAAGGCCAGGGTTCCATTGCTGGTTCCTAGCTCGTAATATCCACCGTCAACACCAGCTGTTGTGGCCAAGAAACTCCCGCCTTTGTCAAATATGAAAACTTGAGC
>JAHIYS010000038.1 GCA_018814965.1 Gammaproteobacteria bacterium | reverse complement strand
GCAGCAACATCGGTCGCTACTAGAAATTGAATTTTTCCTGCACGAAATTGATCTAAGGTTCTATTTCTCGCGCTTTGCTTTAAATCACCATGCATAGGAGCTGCAGCATAACCATCTTCCTTTAATTGCAAAGCTAATTTAGCGGCATTGCGTTTGGTTGCGGAGAAAATAACAGCCTTGAAAATATTTTCTTGGTCAAGAAGTTGTTCTAGGATTTGTTTTTTATGACCAGGATCAGATACTACATATATTTTTTGTTTAATAAGATTAGTATCAACTTTTTCTTGAGAGATATTAATTCTAACCGGATTTTTCAAAAGATTTTTCATTATCGATATTAGCTTATCATCAGCTGTAGCACTCAATAAAAGTGTTTGACGGCTTTTGGGGGTAACTGCGACAATGGTTTTAATATCATCTATAAATCCCATATCTAACATTCGATCAGCTTCATCGATTATCAACATTTCAATATGTGATAAATCGAGACGTTTGTTTTCCATATGATCCATTAGCCTGCCAGGTGTGGCAATAATGATATCAAGAGGTCGTGACATTTCCCGTAATTGTTTATGATATGGCATGCCACCAACAAAGCTGGCTATATTAACCTTGGAGAATTTTCCATATTTAGCAATTACTTTGGTAATTTGGCCCGCTAACTCACGTGTTGGGGCTAAAATTAGAATCCGAGGCTTACCGGTTGTTTTTTTAGTAAGTAGAAGTTGTAATGCTGGAAGTACATATGATGCTGTTTTTCCAGTACCAGTTTGTGCAGAAGCGATTATGTCTTTACCTTCTAAAATGTTTGGAATGGCTTTAGCTTGAACCGGTGTTGGTTCAGTATAACCACATGCTTCAATAGCTTGTAAAATCTTTGGGTGTAAATTTAATTCTGTAAATTTCATATAATTTTCCTCTAAATAAAAAGTAAGGCAAATAGGCTCGCAGTAAAATAGACTGCAAGTTGTTTGTCTAGTGTGAGCTGTAACGAGATCAACATTTATTTTACAAAGTAAAATAGATCTGGTTAGAAGGAGGGATTACTATAAAATTTACGTAAATATATTAAGTATATATTACAAATCCTCTCTATTTCATCGCCAACATAAGTCAGAATTAAATTATGACGGAACAATTCTGACTAAAACCAATGAAATAGTTTTAAATGGAAATGTTCGCTGGTAATGACCGGCTGCGCGCACATATAAACACTATTTAAATAATAGCACAAGTTTTTCATTACGGCTTAAGTATTTTTTAATAATGCTTTGGATCCGTTGACTATAGGGGGATTGGGTGAGCGTAGCAGTTGTTATTTTTGTATTCGATAAAGAATACACAGCGAAAGTGGGTGACCTGCCGGTAATTTGGGGTGAGCAAAGTCACCATCTAAATCCCGGCACATCCCAATTTTTTCCATTACTTTGATTGAACGCAAATTGGCGGGAACTGTAAAAGCAATAATCTCTTTTAAACCGATTTCTTTAAAACCATATTTTAAGGCGGCTTTGGCTCCTTCGCTTGCGTACCCTTTACCCCAATATTCTGAGCCGAGTCTCCAGCCGATCTCAATACATGGTGTAAAGTGAGCTTGCCATCCTGGTTGATTAAGTCCGATCCATCCAATTAGTTTACCGCTAGATTTTTCTTCAATTGCCCAGAAGGTATATTTGAATTTTATAAATTGTTGGTTCATTAGGTCGATAAAGGTTTTAACTTCATCCATGGTCATCGCTCCTCCTGATAAAAACTCGATAACTTTTGGGTCTTGGTTTATTTTGAAGTATGGCAAGATATCGTCATCTTTCCAGGTGCGTAAGACCAATCTTTCGGTTTCGATGATTTTCATAATGTTATTTTAAGGAAATATGTTTAAGTAAGTTTGGCAAAAATTTTGCTTAGTTCTATAAAATATTCAGGATCCATATTATCCTCTAAACACCAAATATGACCTAATACTGATTGTACAAAGCACCACTGGGTGATTCTGCTCTTATCTAAGTTTAGTGTTTCTGTGCATAATGTAATACGGTTTTGGATTATGCTTGTTGGATCGGGAGTGTTAAATAAATTAGGCATAGGGTTACGAATGAAGGCCCCAAGTTCGTAGGCCGCTTCTCCAATTACCCCTTTAGGGTCAATAACCATCCAGTCGTTACTGTTTTTTAAGACATTCTCATGATGAAGATCGCCGTGAAGTAGTGTATCTGGGCCAGCTGTTTCAAGAAGGTGTTTTTTAAGTGTTCTTGCTTTTTCAAGCGAGATATCCCAGTCTTTGTCTAATGCTGATAGCCAATTACTAATGTGAGGTAACTGATGGTTTTGGGGTATTGGTGCTTGATGCAATTTATACATAACTTTACAAAAAATATCTGTTGCTTCTTTATCCAGATCTGGAAAATAATTTTTTAAAGAATCTCCGGGAACTGCGCATTCAAGGAGTAGGGCGCCATCAGTTTGATTTAAAATGTTAGCTACACCATATCCTGCAAAAGCTTTCAAAGCTGCTGATTCTTTATTTAAGCGGATATTTTCTGGAGATAATTTTAAGATAATCGGGAGTTTGTTTTGGAATCCTGATAATACATAATTATAGGAAAGATTATTTACCGGGTGTAAATCGGTCAAATTCCACATTAGGGATATTTTTTGAGTGAGTTGGGGTAGGTTATCAAGCCAGGTTTCACCTTTTTCTTTATAGATATTTACGATGTTTTGTTTAAAGGTATTCATTTAGGCAAAGTGTATCTAATTTTCCTGGTTGCGGGCAATAATTATTTTTGGATTGCCACGCAAAGCAAACCGCGCTTTGCTCGCAATTGTAAGAGTCACATAATTCGTTGACAGGGGTTGTTCTTAAAGCAGCGTCGTTGATTGGAGCCAGCGTTTCTACCTGATCCCTTGTATGTTATCGTTCGGAATGACTTTAAAGTTTGTCATTGCGAGGAGTGAGCTTGCGAACGACGTGGCAATCCAGAAAGTTCTAAACTACTTAGCCACGTTTATAATGACCAATGGTTCTAGATTGCTTCGTCGCTGCGCTTCTCGCAATTGTAAAGGTTACATAATTCACTAACAAGAATTGACTAAGGTAGGCATTG
>JAHIYS010000037.1 GCA_018814965.1 Gammaproteobacteria bacterium | reverse complement strand
TTTTTGTTTTTCAAAGCAACTGTGTGTTTAGGGACATGTTTGGGTTCTAACTTCTCAATATGTTTTTGCTCACCATTCTCTTTTTTGCTTTTTAATTTAGCATTCTCTATCGGCTTATGAGTTTCTTTTAGAACGCTAGTTTGAGTTACTGTATGAGTAACAGCATGTATATCTTTTTGTTTTTTGACTTTTAAGTTATCCTTAGCTTCATACTCAATAAGTAATTTTTCAATATCAGCATTGCCTGTTTCTCTTGCAAACGCCAACGCATCCTGCCCTTTATTGTTCTTCAAATTAATTTTAGCCCCATCTTCGATAAGCAATTTCAGAACCTTTTTATGGTTATTTTCTGCAGCGAGCATAAGCGGAGTTATTCCATGGTTGTTTCTTTGATTAACATTTGCACCAAGATCAAAAAGTGACTTTACAATACCGGCGTGACCTAACTTTGAGGCCCACATAATGGCTGTTAATCCATCTTTTATTTGATCAAGATCAGTAATGGGGTTTTTTATGATTAGATCTTCTAGTAATTGAAGATTGTTATGCGCTCTATCGATTGCTTCCCAGATATTCATTTAATTTCTCCTTTTACCTTGAATAGGTGTCAAGTCCTTACAATAGACAATAAACAAATGCTCTAAAAAGAAGCAGATCTTTTTGTCATATATTGCTCTGCTAATCTTGAGCAACGGTTGCATTATACCTAAGAAACCTTAAGCAAGTAAATGGTAAATAAAAGGATAAAGTCTCTGTTTGCGACATGTTAAGCGCTAGGCAAAAGGGAGCTGGGTTTTTATTATCTTAAGTCTTATTTTAAACAACATAGATAGCTGGCGTTAATAAAGATTTGACTCTTCTGCTTTCACTTAAGTTAAATACCGTAACTTTATCTATATAGCTTATTGAGCACATCAAAAATCTATTTATTGTCTATTGTAATGACTTGACACCCATCAATCTTGCAAAAATGCCGATAATTTTTTAATTACCGGCATTTTTTATTTTTTACAACCATTACAAATTTTACTTATTCAGCCTTTGCTTTAACTACTGCATTTTTCTTTAATTTCATAATGGCGAGTAAAACAGGAGCAACCGCTCCACAAATTACTGGAAAAGTAAATGTATTAACCACGTAGCATTCCTTTAATTTACTAGGCTCACCTTTTTCACAACCACCGTTATACCAAGTTGCTACAAAACTAGCGACGCCTGTCGCTGCAAATCCTACTCCTAATGCCAGAAAATCTAGACCTAAACCTAAACCACGCAAACCACCAGAAACAACTCCGACCTCTTTTTGATTTAACTCTTTAATCATAAATTCTCTCTCTATAAAAGGTAATTAATCTATGCTTTTAAAAATAAAAGCACTCCCTACAAATACAGCATCATCACGAAAAATTTTTTGCCTTAATAATAGCTTTAATCATGCCACATTATGACCATACTATTGTTAAGGAAAAATTATCTTATATGGTGTTATGCTATATATCAATTTTTAATTTATCACTCAATTATTATTAGCTTGGATTAAGCTATAATGCACTATTATGGCTTAAAAAATGCGTATAAAAGTTTCACTGAAATTCGAAAATCTTTGCATTACCACTTTTGCTAATTGTTTGAATTTTCTAGATACCGGCTTTCGCCGGTATGACAAAAAAAGCCAAGATCTAAAAAGAGGTCTGGCGGATTACTTCGAACAAACAAACCCCCACTGCTACAGAAACATTCAAACTAGAAACTATTCCTTGCATTGGGATTTTTATCATAAGATCACAGCTCTCTTTTGTAAGACGCCTTAAACCTGTCCCTTCCGCCCCAAACACTAAAGCTAATGGTGGCTTGAGTTCTATTTGATGAATACTTTCGGCAGCATCTTCTGCTAAACCATACACCCAAACATTATTTTTTTTAAGCAACTCTATAGTACGTGAAAGATTAGTTACTTGAATAACTGGGGTTATCCCCGCTGCACCTGAGGCCACTTTGTAAACTGTAGGTGTCAAACCACACGCCTTATCTTTTGGGATGATTACCGCATGTACTCCCGCTGCATTAGCAGTACGTAAACATGCTCCTAAATTATGAGGATCTTGCACCCCATCTAAAACCAAAAGAAATGTTTTAGCTCCATGTTTTTCTAAAATAACTTTTAAATAATCTTCAGTATAGTCACCAGGATATATAACTTCGGCTACAACCCCTTGATGATTAGTAAATGGAACAAGAGCATCAATCTCCTTTCGTGATAAGTATTTTACTAAGACTTTATTTTTTTGCGCCAAATCTACAATTTCTAAAGCACGTTTATCTGGTTGTTTGATCTGCAAATAAACAGTTTGAACATCTTTAGGCATAATTGAAAGCGCTGAAAGAACAGGATGATAACCAAATATATGTTTTTTTTGCGCCATAAAAACTTTCTCTAATTAAATACTGTACCGATTGCCGCAAACTTGGTAGGCGCAGGCTTTAGCCCAATTCATTACCCACATCTTTACACAAATCAATTTTTACACCGTCATTGCGAGCGAAATGCTTTTTATTTCGCGCGGCAATCCAGAAAACCTAAATATAACCCCGGCGGTCTTCTAATTACCATAAGTCTATAAAACAGCTTTATTTAGAGCGCATCCTCTGCTCTATCCTAATGAAAACAT
>JAHIYS010000036.1 GCA_018814965.1 Gammaproteobacteria bacterium | reverse complement strand
CTAGTGAGAAGCCAATAAATGATATTGGTAAGTCTCATTTTGGTGGTATGGTATTGTTTTCTATCGGTTATGCATTTTAATTTACACTTCGAACGATTAGTGGTTTAAGGGATTTCTGTATAGATATAATGTGGTTATGTAGTAGGAAGAGAGTTTTCTTCAAGTTGCATGCTTTATATTGAGGGCGGCCATATTATTTTAAAGTCACAGTTAGGAGTTGATATATGCTGCAAGCTATGCGCGATAAAATACAGGGTTTGGTAGCGGGAGTTATTGCTGGGCTTATAGCTTTAACTTTTGTTTTATGGGGTGTTCAAAATTATTTGCAAAGCGGCACAAGTAATGTGGTCGCGAAAGTTAATGGGCAAGAAATTACCCAAGAGCAATTGCGCCTTGCCTATGAGCGGGTTAAGCGTAATGAGATGTTAAGATTTGGTCCTGGGTTTTCATTTGATCAAAAAGTTCAAGCCAAGATTAAGCAAGATATTTTGCAACAATTAATTAAGCAAGAGGTAATCTACCGCGCTGAAACCAAAATGGGGTTAGAGATTGGCAGAAATCAGCTAGGAGCTGTTGTTGCTAGTATGCCTATTTTTCAATCCAATGGTCGTTTTTCACCAGAGCGTTTCGGGCAATTGATGTCAGGGTTATTTTATTCAGAACAAACATTTTTTGCTGAGATGGAGCGTTCGTTATTAAGAGTCCAACTAGAAAAGGGTGTTGCAGGTAGTTCTTTTGTGTTGCCTAATGAGATTAGTGCTATAAAAAATATTTTCAAACAGAGTCGAGATTTCGGTTATTTTATAGTATCTCCAGAACGTTTTTCTAAGATGGTTCAGATATCTCCAGATGAAATTAAACAGTATTATGAGAAGCATCAAAATGATTTTTTATTACCAGAAAAAATTAGCATCCAATATTTAGAGTTATCTTCAAACGATTTGCAATCCACGGTCAAACCAACTGAAGAGCAATTACTGCAATTTTATAAATCTCATATCGATTCTTTTTCTACTCAAAAGAAATGGCAGGTAACAAAGGTTTTATTGCCATTATCTTTTAAAGCAGATGCAAAATCTATTGAGAGTTCTAAAAACAAGATCAATGGTATCGTGAGTCAAGTTAATGAGGGCAAAGATATATCAACTCTTTCATCAGAAGTTAAGGTAAGTACAATTTGGCTTTCGCGTAATGAATTATCACAAGAAATTTTTGTTCATTTAGATAAACTAGCTGTAGGGCAAGTTTCTGTTCCATTTCGCACCAAAGAAGGTTATAACTTTTTAAAGGTGCTAGCCATAGAGCCAGCAAAAGCTACACCGTATGCAAAGGTTGCTGATAAGGTTAAGCAGCTATATAAGCGTCAGCAATTAACTCATGCTGTTACTGAAGCCAATGATAGATTAGCTGATTTAGTTTATACCAACTCTGATACTTTAGAGCCAGCAGCTAAAGAGCTTGGATTGAAGATTAAAACTAGCGAATTATTTACAAGTGAAGGTGGTAAAGCTGGTATTACTGCCAATAACAAGGTTGTAAAAACTTCTTTTAGTGATACGGTTTTAAAGCAACGCTATAATAGTAATTTAATTGAGATCGGTTCTGGCAGTGTGGTGGTTTTACGGGTTAAAGATCATATTCCAGAGACCTTGCAACCATTAGAGAAAGTTCGTGGCATTATAACTGAAAGGTTGAAGCGTCAGATAGTTGAAAAGAAAGGATCAGATTTTGCTAATGAGTTATTGCAAGCTTTACATGATGGTAAAACCCAAGCTCAGCTTGCTAGTCAATACGGCTTGGTTTGGAATAAAGTTCTCGGGGTTAAGTATGGTCAAAGTGGGGCTAATGCTAAGTTAATTGAAGCAAGTTTTGGTTTAGCAAAGCCTAAGGATAAAGTGGTTTCTGCTGTTATTGTAGAATTAGGTGATAGTTATGCGGTGCTGCGTCTAGATAAAGTGTATGCTGGCCAGTTATCTAAAGAAACTACTAAAGCCCAGAATGCGCTGAAATCTTTGCCAGAAGTATGGGGGCAATTTGAGTACCAAACTTTAATAAATAATTTTATGCATAGAGCTAAAATTAAAATATTTAGTGAAGTTGAGGATAAACAAGCTAATGTATGAATAGGGTGGGTATGAAATCTGGTGACGATGGTTTTACTAGTCTTGCAAATGGTAAACGTGTAAAAAAATATTCGGATATAATCGAGATTTACGGCTCTTTAGATGAGGTTAATGTATTTTTAGGTTATGTTGCAGAGGCCTTGTATTGCAATCAAGAGTTTAGCGATTTATTAAAGCAGGTTTACCGAATTCAGAGAGATTTATTTGAGTTGGGATCCTATTTAATGTCTGGCAAGAAATTCACTATCAATCCCCAAAAAATCTCTATTTTAGAGATGGAAATAGACGCCATGAGTGAGCGTTTGCCAGTTTTGAAATCCTTTATATTACCTGGTGGTGGAGAGAGCGCTTCACGTATTCATTTAACCCGTGCGGTTTGTCGTCGAGCTGAAAGGATAGCTTTTAAGTTGCTTGAGACTAATGATAATGCTGAAATAGTCGGGATTTATCTTAATCGCTTAGGTGATTGGCTTTATGTTGCCGCTAGAACTGCTGCGTTTCTAAGTAATGAAGAAGAGATGCAGGTCTAAAAATACAAGATTCACTATTTTAATCTGAATGCAACAGGCCCATAATGGAGCTGTTGCAATCTGAAGTTTTTTGTTATTTTTCTTTGGGCCTGAGTTTTTCAACTCCGCGACAGATCTTGAGGGTTGTTGTCGGGCGGCGAAGACAGCGGGATCCAGTATGTAAGATTTTCAGATTGCAACACCCCCATAATCTAAATGCTCTGCCAAGATTAATGGGAAATATTGCTAGCAACTTCTAGATCATTTCTTTAAATCGTATTATGACGAATCGTGGTATTTAACTAAATACTATCGATCCCTGGAAAACCAACAATGTTTAAACCAGCATCGACATGCATCACTTCGCCGGTGATCCCTGAAGCAAGATCTGAGCATAAAAACGCCGCGGCATTACCAACCTCCTCTTGAGTAACATTACGGTGGAGAGGGGATACTTTTTCGCCGTAGGTAAGCATTTTTTTGAAGCTCTTTAATCCTGATGCTGCTAGGGTCTTTATAGCTCCTGCAGAGATCCCATTTACTCGTAGGTCATCATTGCCTAGGCTATAAGCTAAATAGCGAACATTGGCTTCTAGGCTTGCTTTAGCGAGCCCCATAACGTTGTAGTTGATCAGAGCTTTCTCTGCTCCTAGGTGAGTTAATGTAAGTAACGAACCCTTGGTCCCTTTCATCATAGGATGGGCTGCTTTAGCTAGAGCTGCGAAGCTGTAGCTGCTGATATCGTGAGCTATTCTGAAACCTTCTCGAGTTACACAATCAATATAATTGCCGCTGAGTTGGTCTCCTGGTGCGAATGCTACGGAGTGGATTAAGATATCAAGTTTATCCCAATGTTTATTTAGTTCATCAAAAACAGCTGTTATTTGATTGTCGTCAGATACGTCACATGGAAACAAAAGCTTTGATCCTACTTCGTCAGCAATTTTTGCTACTCGCTCTTTAACTTTTTCAGTTTGATAAGTGAAGGCTATCTCTGCTCCTTCACGGCGCATGCATTTAGCAATACCATAAGCGATAGAGTAGTTATTAAGTGCGCCTACTATTAGTACGTGTTTGTTTTGTAGTATTCCCATTTTATATTCCTATTGAAGTCATCATGTTTATTTTAAGCGTTAAACATTAGCAAAGCACGAATAAAAAATCCATAATGAATCTGGCTATTTTTTATTTGGCCAAGGGCTTTTTAATCGATTGATTAGTATAGATTTATTTTTTAGATAATACTATGTATTTTTGCATTTATCTTTTGTTTTCTGGTTTAATATGGTCTAAATATGGCTTTTGGGTGGAAAACCCTAGGTTTTGGGTTTTATGCAAATTTATTGTAACAAGGCCATGAATTCCTAATTTCTTCTTTTGCGAAAGATAAGCTTGCAGGGATAAAGGCAATGAACTGCTATAGTTTTTACTATAGATCTTGATATTGGTATTAGTTAGTCTAAACTTAGGTTTCGATGTCAAAACGAATTGATTTATTAAATTAAATTTACTAGGAGGTTATTTCATGCGTAACAAATTACTCATGTTGTCAATGGTGACGATAATTGGAATTATTGGGTGTAGTAAGGAGGAGAGTACTATGGATGAGAGTACTACGGTTCCTGTTGATGCCCAGCAGCAACCAGCAGCTATGGTAGCGCCAGCTTCTGAAACCAATGATGCTAATGCTCAAATAATGCCGATGGATCGCGATCAGATATCTAGTGATAAAAATATTCCAATAGATGATCCTAAGGTGCCAGATCCTTCAATTGTGCAGCCAATTAAGGGGCCAGCTGTAAGTCCAGATGGTATGCGCAATATGCATCAGGGTATGATTGGAATGCAGCAAAACATGCAAAGTCAGGATAAACCGATAACTCCAGTTGCTGCAATCCCTGATCAACAGGTTGTAAATGAAGATTTACCAGATATGCAACAAGCTGAAGATCCTATGATGCCACAGCAAACGGTAGTGCAGCCAGAAGAGGTTTTAGCAACACCAAGTACAATAACGGTTGATGATTCCTCCCCTGAAGAATCTTCGGTAGCCACGCAGGATTCTGATGAGCAGATGTAAGTAGGTTGTTGGTCGTGCACTTTAGATATATTCAAATGTGTGTGGCATGGTTAGCTTGATAATTTTTATTTTAAAATGCACTCGGATTTTACTTATCCAGGTGCATTTTTTTTGTTATGATTCTTATCTATGAAAATAAAGTTGTCGCTATTATTAATTATTAATATTTTTCTTTTTGGCTGTGCTGATAACCCAGAAAGGCTGGGGATCAGTGAGGATGAGTGGTCGAGTTATAGTAGTGAGAAACAAGAATCCTTGCTTGCTAACTACAATAAAATTTCCAAAGAGCGCAGACGAATGATAGCTGAGCAAGAAAACAATG
>JAHIYS010000035.1 GCA_018814965.1 Gammaproteobacteria bacterium | reverse complement strand
TAAAGAAAGGATGCGTAGGGCTTTAAAGAAGCATTTTGAAGATAGATTTATCGCTAAAGAGACTGAGTTTTTTCAGGTAGGCAAAAAACCCTCAGGAGTTATGGCAGGTTATATTGCTAAGAAAAAAACAGAACCAGATGGCTCGTTGTTTATGGTTAAGCGGGTTGATAAAACTGGTAAATCTAGAGATTTATACGACATTGTGAATTTTATCAATGAATATGTTACGGCACCACTATATAAAAGAACTTTGTACGATAGAACTCCCGTAATAGCAGGGGTTGAGAGTGAGGGGAGTGATCAAGTTGGTTTTAGATCTAGGTTTTTACACGATTTTGAGACTTTGGCTGAATTTACTGGTAGTAAGCGTGCTTCTGGATTAGGGCCACAATATGAAAAACTTGGCCAGCTTGAAGGAGGAGAAAAAGTTTTTGCTGCTATGTTGGTTTGGGGTGAGTATGATATTCATGCTGGTAATCTTGGGGTTATGAAAATTCAGGATGATGCGGGTAAAGACAGGAATGTTTTGGCTAAGATTGATCATGGGTGGTCAGCTACCCAATTTTTTACTGATCCGGCGACAGTTCTTAAAAATCTTGCTAACGCGTACAAAATTTATCGTTACCAAGGAAAATTACCACTAAATATCGATAAATTAAGGCTTGCCGTTGATGAAATCACCCTGATTTCGGATGATGAGATAGAGAGATTGGTTCAATCAAGGTTGGATGAATTGAAGAAGATGGGGTTTGAGATAGATCAATTATTGTTTTGGGAAAATGATCCGGTGCATTATCATGATGCATCGTTGCCTAAGTCTGGTGACTTTTTTGATTATGATGCTTTGGCTAGGCATTATCTTGAAAGATATAAATCACAAATTGCTACCATGAGGGAGGTTAGTAAGAGGCTTAGTATTATATCGCAAATTGATTTTAGTGATGATCCTAAAACACAAGCTGAATGGAAAAATGGCGTGTGGCTTCAGGATCTAGTGAATATGGATCCAGTGTTATGGGCTAAAGAGCATGGAAAAACAATCGGTGGATTGGATCCCAAAGTATGGAAAAAAGCGGAACAGGATATTGCAAAAGAGCAAAAGCAAGGATTGGAGGAACCACAAAAGCACAAGTCTCTAAAAAATACTATGGAAGAAATTGATGCGGCCTATGGAAAAGTGAGGGAAATATTTTTTGATACCAAGTTTACCCCTGATGGATTAGCCAAAAAAGTTCATCTTATAAAACAGGTGTGTGAAGATATATCAAAGTTAGAAGGTAATGACGAAGATGTTTTAGGAGCAAAATCATCATTTGCTGATTTAAGGAGACAAATATATGCTTTTGAAGAGGCTCAGAAAAAACTGGATTATCCTGCTTTATGGAAATTCGTTTTGAAAACTTTAGATACGATTGCGCTTTTAATTTCTGATAAGTTTTTGTCCCCTAGTTTTAAAGCCTCTCAGGAAAAGAAAAAGCTTTTCTCTGAAATGAAAAACCATGTGGCAACATGGGATATTAGTAAATTTAGAAAAGCAACAGCGAAAAAGGAAGAAGAAACCTCTCAGAGCTTTAAACTAGAATAAGAGGCCTAGTTCTTACCATCGACAATTCTATTTGATGGTTTGATATTTAGAGAAATTGTTGATAGTAATGGTGTTGCAGCTTAAAATTTTCTTATGGGCCCCGTTTTTCAATGGGGCGACATGGTCATATAATTCTAGTCCCATAACAATTTATCCCATATATCCCTGAAATACATGTATATTGCACGACGAATTAGAGGAATATTAATACCTTAAGAATTTCTTAAGATTTGGCATGTATAATTGGTCTGAAAGGTAATATAAAAATATAAATTTTAACCAAAGGAGCTTATCATGAATATTTTAGAACTAAACCAACAAGAGATTTCTTCTGTTGCTGGTTCAAGAAGCGAGTTTAGTGTCGCTGGTTTATTAAAAGAGATGAGTATCTGTTATATTGCAGGCCCATCTGCGGGCTTGCTTACTCAAGGCGCTATTAGTGGTATTATCGGCGTTAAATCAATAAAAACCCGTTCTGCTGATAGTTTTCATAATAAATTGGATTGGGCTTTACTGGCCGGGGCAGTTTACATTTTTACGCATTAAGGGAGCGAGAAGTGAGGTGGCAAGTTCTTACTATCGACAGCGCTGTTTGATTGTTTGATATTTGGAGTGGTTGTCGATAGGCAGAAGGGGTCAAGTCCTTACAATCGACAATGCTGTTTGATTGTTTAATATTTAGCGAGCTTGTCGATTGTAAGGACTTGACCCCTTCTTTCTAGCTTTGAATTAATACCGGTTTGACATGCCAAATATCCTCGCAATACTCCCTAATTGCACGATCAGATGAGAATTTACCCATGCGCGCAGTATTGAGAATTGACATTTTGGTCCATTTTGCTTTATCAAGATAAATATTACCCGCGTAATTTTGACACTCAATATACGATTTGAAGTCTGCGCATAGCAAGAAGTCATCGTTATAAATTAGGCTATCAATTAATGGTTTAAATATACTTGGGTCTTTGAGTAGTTGTTTTGAGTTAAGCGATTCAATGACCGATTTTAATTCACTGTCAGAGTTGATGAAATCTTGAGGGCTATATCCTTTGGTTTTTAAATCTACGACTTGATCAGCAGTTAACCCGAAAAGGAAAAAGTTTTCTGATCCGATCTCTTCAAGCATCTCAACATTAGCTCCATCCAAAGTGCCAATGGTTAATGCACCATTTAGAGCAAATTTCATATTGCCTGTGCCGGAAGCTTCTTTTCCAGCTGTGGATATTTGTTCTGAAAGATCTGCTGCCGGAAAAATCCAATGAGCATTTTTAACGTTGTAATTTGGTAGAAACACCACTTTAAGGAGCCCTTTTATGGATGGGTCGTTGTTAATTGTATGAGCCACATCATTTATCAGTTTAATAATTAACTTGGCTTTGTAGTACCCTGGGGCTGCTTTACCAGCAAAAATTACAGTGCGAGGAGGAATATTGATATTTGGATTTTGACGAATCCTATTGTAAAGATCTATGACATGGAGAATATTCAGATGTTGCCGTTTGTATTCATGAATTCTTTTTGCTTGAATATCAAAAAGTGAGTTGGGGTCAACTGTTATTCCAAGATTTCTTGAGATAATGTTTGCTAACCCTTTTTTATTATTGGTTTTAATTGTATGCCATTTATCTTTAAATGAAGGATCGTTTGCAAACCTCTCTAAGTTGTGTAATTGCGAGAGATCTTTAATCCAACCATCTCCAATGACTTCAGTGATTAAACTAGAAAGGTTAGGATTATTTAGGAGTAAGAAACGTCTAGGAGTAACCCCGTTAGTTTTATTGCTAAATTTTTGGGGCCACATAGCATAAAAATCTTGGAGTAGCTCATTTTTTACCAGCTCTGAATGAAGCGCTGAAACTCCATTAATAGCATGGCTGCCGATACAGGCTAAATTAGCCATACGGACTTGACGTTCTCCGCCTTCGCCGATTATAGACATCCTTTGTATTCTTTCGATATCGTTATTAAATTTAATGCGTACTTGATTCAAGAAACGTTGATTAATTTCAAAAATAATCTCAGTGTGTCGCGGAAGCAGGCTTGAAAACAGTTGTAGTGGCCAGGTCTCCAAAGCTTCTGGTAATAGGGTATGATTGGTATAACAGAATGATTTTTGGGTGATATCCCAGGCTTGGTCCCATTCCATTAGATGTGTATCAACTAAAAGACGCATTAGCTCTGCAATCCCAATTGCAGGATGAGTATCGTTTAATTGGATAACATACTTTTCGCAAAAATGTTCTAAAAACTTTCCCCGCTGTTTATAAATACGAATCATATCTTGGAGTGAGCTTGAAACGAAAAAATATTGTTGTTTTAAACGTAATTTTTTTCCTACAGCTGGCTCATCATTAGGGTAGAGGACTTTGGTGATGTTTTCTGATGATATTTTTTCCTGAACCGCTCCGTAATAATCTCCAACATTAAAGGATTTAAAGTCGAATGATTCACAAGCTTCAGCTTTCCACAATCGTAAGAAATTTGCAGTAACAGCCTTGTAACCAATTATTGGAATATCATAAGGTATGCTTTTAACTACACTATCAGGGATCCAATTTGTTTGATAATGACCGTTATCGTCGGTGTAACTTTCTGTATGTCCACCAAATTTTATGTCAAAAGATATTTCTGGGCGAGCGATCTCCCATGGATTGCCATAGCGAAGCCATTTGTCGGTATTTTCTACTTGCCAACCATCTCGTATCTCTTGATTGAAAATGCCAAATTCATAACGGATGCCGTAACCAATCGTTGGTATATTTAATGTTGCTAAAGAATCCATATAACATGCAGCCAAGCGTCCTAATCCGCCATTACCTAATCCTGGTTCTGGTTCTTGTTCTAAAAGAATATCTAAGTCTAATCCAAGCTCTTCCATGGCTTTTTTAACTTCTGGGTATATTCCAAGATTGTTTAGATTGTTTCCAAGCTGCGGACCGAGCAAAAATTCTGCAGAAAGATAACAAACAGTACGGCTAGCTTTTTCAAGATATGTTTTAGCAGTCTTGGTCCAGTGGCTCATTAAACGATCTTTAATTGTATAAGCTAAAGACATATAATAATCATTAATTGATGCTATAGGAGCAAATCTTCCTTGGACATATGCTAAATTATCGAGAAAAGATTGTTTGATGGAGGCTACTTGGGTGCCGACACGAACGCATTCTATCGGTGTAGCGTTAACATTAGTATTAGTTCGCTTTTTTTTGAACATACATTTTCCCTGTTTTAATAAGAATATACTTTTTTGAACCTCTTGCATTATAACCTTTTTTTCCAAGGCGTTCCAATGCAGATTCACTAAAAAATCAATCAAAAGGGGTCAAGTCTTTACAATCGACAACGATGTTTAAAACGTTGTGTTAGCGAGGTTGTCGATTGTAAAGACTTGACCCCTTCTCTTGAGCGACGTTGTCGATTGTGCTTTATTCATTCTCCTCTTTATTAAATCAGCTCCATTTTTAGCACACCGTAAGCTGGGCATTCATAGGGGTGACTTTTTTTGAGCGCTTTGATTACATCTTTTATTTTTGATGGGGTGCAGACAGTTTCGACTTTATATTCGATAATTTTAGATATTTCATCTGTTTTTCCGATATAGGCTTTATTTTCAGGACCAGGTTTAAATTGGCC
>JAHIYS010000034.1 GCA_018814965.1 Gammaproteobacteria bacterium | reverse complement strand
TTGTTTTTTGCAATTGCGAACATTAGCAAAGCAATCCATGTCGACTATTCATGCAATAATAATTTAAGTTTTATTTTGGCAAGGGATGCATGGCGCAAACTTTTTGTTTATATTAATAGGGTTAAATAGCAGTACTAATAAAATACGAGGTTGTTTATGATTAAAAACATGAAAATAATGGATGGTAATGAAGCCGTAGCTTATGTTGCCTATCGCGTAACCGAAGTTAATGCAATTTATCCTATTACGCCGTCGACATCTATGGGAGAACTTGCTGATCAATGGTCAGCTGATGGTATAAAAAATATTTGGAACACTGTGCCGCAGGTTGTTGAAATGCAAAGTGAGGCCGGTGCTGCTGGTGCTTTACATGGGGCCTTACAGACAGGAGCTTTAGCAACAACATATACAGCATCCCAAGGTTTACTTTTAATGTTACCAAATATGTACAAAATTGCTGGAGAATTAACCTCAGCAGTAATTCATGTGGCTTCACGTTCATTAGCTAATCAAGCATTATCTATTTTCGGTGATCACAGTGATGTTATGGGGATCCGTGATACTGGTTTTGCCATGATTGCATCAGGCAGCGTTCAAGAGGCTCATGATTTAGCATTAGTTGCTCATGCCGCCACCCTTGAAGCCAGAGTCCCATTCGTTCATTTTTTTGAAGGTTTTAGAGTTAGTAGTGAGATCAATAAGATTGAAGGTATAACTGATGAGCAAATGCAGGCAATGATAGATGAAGATCTAGTTATTGCTCATAGAAAACGTGCTTTAGATTGCGAGCACCCTTGTGTTCGTGGAACTTCACAAAATCCAGATGTTTATTTTCAAGGGCGTGAAACTGTAAATCCATTTTATCTTAAAGTTCCTACAATTGTTGAAAAGTATATGGACCAGTTCGCAAAACTTACTGGAAGAAAATATTCTTTAATGAGTTATCGCGGTGATGAGGCTGCTGAAAGAATCATTGTTATTATAGGTTCTGGTTCTAAAACCGTTATGCAGACAGTGGATAATCTTGTTGCTCAAGGTGAAAAGGTTGGGGTAGTGCAGGTATATTTATACCGCCCATTTTCAATTGAGAGATTTATTGAAATCTTACCAGACACTGTTAAATCAATTGCAGTATTAGATCGTACCAAAGAGCCTGGGTCTTTAGGTGAGCCTTTGTATCAAGATATTTTAACCGCTGTAGCAGAAGTTTTTAGTGCTGGTAAGTTACCGTTTAAAAATGGATATCCAAAAATTGTTGGTGGCAGATATGGTTTGTCATCTAAAGAGTTTACTCCTGCAATGGTAAAGGGAATATTTGATCATATAAAACAAGATAATCCCAAAAATCATTTTACAGTAGGGATCAACGATGACGTAACCAATAGTAGTTTGGATTATGATTCAGGTTTTTCTCTTGACCACGAAAATCAAAAATGTTCTGTGTTTTATGGTTTGGGTTCAGATGGTACAGTTGGGGCGAATAAAAACACAATAAAAATTATTGGAAAAGAGACTGATTTATTTGTACAGGGTTATTTTGTATATGATTCAAAAAAATCAGGCTCCAAAACAGTGTCTCATTTGCGATTCTCTCCTGAGCCGATAACAGCCCCTTATTTGATTGCAAAGGCTGATTTTATTGGTTGCCATGAGTATGGTTTCACTGAGTCATCAAGTATTTTGGATAATGCAGTTTTGGGTGCTACTTTCTTATTAAATAGTCCTTTTGGTCCTGATGAAGTTTGGGAAAAATTACCAATAGTTGTCGCAGAAAAAATCATAGCTAAGAAGCTAAAATTCTATGTTATAGATGCTTATAAAATAGCTGCAGCTACTGGCATGGGAAGCAGGATTAATACTATTATGCAAACCTGCTTTTTTGCTATTTCAGGGGTTTTGCCGCGAGAAGATGCTATTGCTAAGATAAAAGATGCTATTGTTAAAACCTATCGACGTAAAGGGGAAGAGGTGGTTAAGAAAAATTTTGAGGCTGTCGACCAGACGTTGGCGAATTTATTTGAAGTAAAACTTTTAGATAAAGTGCCAGCTAATGCTCATGAGTTAAAGCCTATTGTAAGCAGAAAGGCACCTGAGTTTGTACAAAAAATCACTGCAACCATAATGGATGAAAGGGGTGATGAACTTCCAGTAAGTGCTATGCCTGCTGATGGTACTTATCCTTGTGGAACTACCAAATGGGAGAAGCGTAACGTCTCTGAAATAGTTTCTGAGTGGAATCCAGATATGTGTATTCAGTGTGGACAATGTAGTTTGATCTGTCCTCATGCTGTTATCCGGGTTAAGCACTTTTCAGAAGATAACTTAAAAGATGCCCCAGCAGATTTTAAAACCGCAAAATGCCGCGCTAAAGAGTTTGCTGATGATCAATTCAGATTACAAATTTATCTTGAAGATTGTACTGGTTGTGGTTTATGTAAAGAGGTTTGCCCTGCAGTTAACAAAGAAAATCGCGATATTAAAGCCATCATGCTTACACCAAAAACGGAGCGTTTGGAGAGTGAACGTAAAAATATAGAATTCTTTGAAAGCTTACCTTATGCTGATCGACGTGAGATTGATAATGGCAGTATACGTGGTGTTCAGTATTTACATCCTTACTTTGAGTTCTCTGGTGCTTGTGCTGGTTGTGGCGAAACCCCATATGTAAAATTAATCACTCAGTTGTTTGGTAGTAGAATGCTGGTGGCTAATGCTACTGGTTGCTCTTCCATTTATGGTGGCAATCTACCAACAACGCCATGGACATGTGATGCTGAGGGTCGTGGGCCAGCTTGGTCAAATTCATTATTTGAAGACAATGCTGAATTTGGTTATGGATTTAGATTGTCTGAAGACAAACAGCAAGAGTTAGCTTTAGAGTTGTTACAAGAGTTTGCTGGTCAAATTGGTGATGAATTGACAAATGCTATTGCACAAGGGGTGCATGAGCATGATGAAAAAGATATTTTTGCTCAACGGCACCGTCTTACAGAGTTAAAAGCAAAATTAGAGCCTCTTCAAGATCCGCGCGCCAAGCATTTACTCGCTTTGTTAGATCATTTAGTAAGGCGTAGTATTTGGATTTTAGGGGGCGATGGTTGGGCATATGATATTGGTTATGGTGGTTTAGATCACGTACTAGCCAGTAATCGTGATGTTAATGTTCTGGTTTTAGATACAGAGGTCTATTCTAATACCGGAGGTCAGGCATCTAAATCAACACCGCGTGGAGCTGTAGCTAAGTTCGCAGTTTCTGGTAAACCATTAGCGCGTAAAGATTTGGGCATGATGGCTCTTACCTATGGTAGTGTTTATGTTGCCCAAATAGCGATTGGCGCAAATCCAACGCAAGCTATTCGAGCTATGCTTGAAGCTGAAAAGTATCCAGGTCCGTCGTTAATCATTGCTTACAGTAATTGTATTGCTCATGGTTATAATTTACGTCGTGGGGTTGATCAACAAAAACTAGCGGTTAATAGTGGCTTTTGGCCGTTATATCGTTATCATCCTGATCGTGCTAAAGAGGGTTTGAATCCTTTACAATTAGATTCAAAAGAACCGTCCATTCCTGTACGTGATTATGCGTATAACGAACCAAGGTTTAAGTCTTTAACAGCGCAATATCCTGAGCATTCTGAAGAGTTAATGAAGCAATTGCAGGCTGATGTAAACCGGAAATGGAAGTTGTATGCTGATCTGGCTGCTAAAAAACCAGAATAAAAGTATAATTGATTTATTGGTTTGGCCTGGGATTTATATCCCAGGCTAGATCAACATTAGCCATTTTTCTTCAAAAAATTTAAATCTTTAGCAGGACAATAAAATCAAGTTGTTACATGGAAAACTTAATCTTATTTCTATGAACGAAGGATTTTTTCTGCATTATAGCAATAGTTAAGCTACAATAACTAATCAGGAGTATAGAAGTAAGGATAGGGATACTAGAAACATAACTGGTATCTAATGTGAATAAAGCAAAAAAATATTTTAGACTAATTACCATAATAGTGTTGATTCTACTATTACTTACCATGTGCGCTTATCGGCATGCTGGGGTGAAAAATGGGTTTAAAGAAAGATCATCAACTTTAAAAGAATTAACCTTAAAAACAAATAAGATAGACGATGAGATTGATAACAAAGCTCAGCAACCTAACACCACAGACAGTAATGATCAGCAAGAATCAAATAAAAACCCAACCAAGAGTCACAAAGAAGAAGTAAAAGCGCAGAATGTACCTCCTGATAATGAAGCAAGTCTGATTGATGTAAATGAACCCTCCAGCAATGATGTAGCTTTAAATACCGATACAACAAAAAAATATACTCCATATATTGAGGTAGGTGGGACCCGTTTCTTTGATGCTGGAGATCCCAATTACGCTGTGATTCTCGATCTTTTTACCCCGATTTGGCAAGATCAAACAAAGCTTGGTTTTGCTAATTTGAGATATACGGATCGTTCTGGACCCCCATTTGAAGTTAATTTACATCTTGGTTATCGTCAGTTATCAGAAGAAAAACAAAGATTGTATGGCGTATATTTTGCTTTTGATCGTAAGCGAACCGAGGGGAAAAGTTACTTTAATCAACTAGCATTAGGGATGGAGTTTTGGAATAAAAATTGGTTTGTTGGTGGGAACATATATAAACCTCTAGGTGGAGCAAAATCTATAGGTCACTATACTGAAAAAGAGATGGAGCTTTATAGAAATAAGATATTCAAAAATATAGGTATCACTAGAGATTTAGAGCATGAAAAAGCAATGCCTGGGATAGATGCTGAGATAGGTTATGAATTTATTAGAGGATTGGTTGGTTATGTAGGTGGTTATTATTTTAATGCTTCAGAGATGACCGCTCTGTATGGACCAAAATTTAGATTAACATACGATTATTCTAGAAGGGATGGTAAAAAAGTATTGGGAATGTTTGATAAGGTGGGGTTTACATCAGGAGTTCAAAGAGATAATCCAAGAGGAACCGTTTGGCATTTGGGGGTAAATTTTAGATTGGGTTGGTCACATGATGCAAGTAAGGTGCTAGATGGTGTTTCGCGTCATATGATGGATCCAGTGCGGCGTGATATTGATATTATTTCTGCTGAATATACGGAGCAGGAACATAGAAAAAGAATCGAAAAATTGATTGATAAATCAAAAAAACCGGAGCCAACAAAGCAAGATTTAGCATTTGATCCAGATCCAGAGTTAGAATCAGAACCTGAGCCTGAGCCAGAATTAAAATCAGAGCCATTAGATGATGCACAACAAAATCTAGATCCAGATTTAGCTTCTGATCTACAACCTGGGCCAGATCCCAAAGATCTGAATGATACCTGTCCTGTTGAACCATTTGAAAATAAACCGTTTGAACTAGAAGATCTGATTGAGCCAGTATCAAAATCAGAAAAGGGAACTTGCCCTGCAGATATTTATGCCGCCACACCTGAGTCTGATGATTCTAAATGGTTTTGTGCACGACATCCTTGGATATGTTATGGGCCAGTAGTATTGGTTGCGACCGCTGTTGTTGGGTATGAGGCGTATGCGCATTCAGATGTGATATCTAGTACTGTTATAGGTTTTGGTGATGCGGCCAAAGATACTCTTAAAAATGTAGCAGATAAGGTATATTCAATAGGTAGCAGTGCGACTAGTAGTATTGGTGGCGCAGCTAAAAATTTGGGTGGTAAGAGTGTTAAAAAACTGTATGAGGTGCATGATAAATTACCTCCTATTGGTGACTTAGGGCCGTCGGGCCCTGCTATACAACCACCCCCAGCTTGTAGTGTTCCAGTTACGTATGAAGTTGTACCATTTTTGACTGTACTGATGAACAAAATTAAACAAGAGCCCAAGCCTCAATATATAAAGCCAGAGTCTCAGGATCAGGTGAAGCTAGAAGATTTGGCAATAAAGCAAGAGCCTGTTGAGGTAAAACAAGAACCTATCGAGATAAAGCAAGAGCCAGGAGTTAAACCAGAGCCCCAGGTAATGCAGGAAGATTGGGTAATAAAGCAAGAGCAGGAAGTTAAATTAGAGCCGCAAGATGTAAAGCAAGAGCAAGAAGTTAAACCAGAGCCTTTGGGAGAAGTAAAAGAGGAAAGCCAAACAGATGTTGATGGAGATGGTGGAGATGAAGAAGGATTAGCAGATTATAATGATACTAAACCAGTGCCGAGTACACCAGAAAAAGGAAAAGGAAAAAAGAAACTGGAGTCTTCAGGCAAAGGTAAAAACCGAGTTAATAGAATAGGCTTTTCAAAAGAGGAGATGGCAAGAATACAAAGGGATCTGCCCAAAGTTGTAGCAGAAAGACTTGAGTTGTTAGAAAAGATGGGGCGTCTGGGTACGAGACAGCCTATTGGCGAACTAAAAAAAGCGATAGTAAAATATAGTGACGAAATTACAAGCATTCTTGCTGATAATAAGTATTCGGATAACGATATCTCCAAGTATTTAAAAAATTTTAAGGAGCTATCAGCTAAGATATATGAGCGTGTAAAAGAAGCTAGGCAGACTCGGGAGAACCAAATGACTCTTGGTAGGGGGCATAAGAAGCCTAACCCAAATCTTGAGGAGAATTTTATAAAGACTGAAAAGGATGATCCAGATCCTATATTAGAATAGGGAGAAGAAGCAAGGAAAACTGATCTAACTCTTTTGCCGTCATCGGAAGAAGCGTAGCAATAAAATCTTAGTTTTTTATCGTCATTGTGTGAAGCGCAGCGATGAAATCCTGGCTTTATGCTGTCATTGCGAGGAGCAAGCACAGCTTGCGACGCGGCAATCCAGAAGAGAAACTGACCATATATTTCACCAAAAACACTTTTTTAATTAAACCCCAATTGTGACCTGATTTTTTTATAAATTGCTTTAATATTTGCCACAGATTTTGGGGCGATAAAAATAGAGTCGTCCCCTGCAATGGTTCCTAAGATTTCACTTTCCATTTTTAAGTAATCTACCACTCTTGCAATTACTGACGCAGCTCCTGGGCTGGTATGAATTATGATCATGTTCTCGTTCGCCACAACATCAACCACTAGGTTGCTTACTAAAGTTGATAGATTTGGTGGCGGTGGTTCTTTTGGTAGCCAGTAAACAATTTTCCCCTGATCATTTTTAACTTTCATTGCACCGAGATTTTTTAGAAGACGTGAAACTTTGGTTTGATTTACTTGATACCCCTGTTTTTTCAAAGCTAGACAAATCTCATCTTGAGTTTTTGCTGATTTTTTTAGTAACAAACTTTTTAGTATTGGGGTCAGGTCTTTTTTAGAGGAAGTCATTTTAAGTATCCATTTAATATAATTATAGTCGACTGCTATTATAACCAGAATGAATAAAAATGCAACATTATGAATAATTATTCATAAAATAG
>JAHIYS010000033.1 GCA_018814965.1 Gammaproteobacteria bacterium | reverse complement strand
TGTCCGAATATATCGGTGATTCATATTTCAATTATTTGGCTGGCTTGCCTGACCTTGTGCTTTTGATGGACGAATCGCATCATTACAGAGCAGCCGCAGGGTTAAAAGCAATTAATGAGCTTAAGCCAATATTGGGGCTGGAGCTAACCGCAACACCAATTGATACCAGAGGAAATAAATTCAAAAATGTTGTTTTTGATTATCCTCTTGGTTTAGCATTAAAAGACGGTTTTGTAAAAGAACCAGCAGTTGCTACAAGGAAGGACTTTAATCCTGACCAATATCGCAATGACCCTAAAGAGCTTGATCTTATTAAATTGGAGGATGGGGTGCGCATACATGAGGATACAAAAGTTGCGCTTGATATTTATGCCCGTGATACAGGGAATTGTCTTGTCCGTCCATTTGTCCTGGTTGTAACCCGTGATACCAACCATGCGAAAGATATAAAAGTGCTAATCGAATCTGACCGTTTTTTTGATGGTCGTTACCGTGGCAAGGTTATGGAGATCCATTCCAGTCTGCGCGGCGAAGAAAAAGAAGCTAATATTGAGCAACTCTTGTCACTTGAAAAGCCAGAAAACACCGTAGAGATTGTAGTTCATGTAAATATGCTTAAAGAGGGTTGGGATGTCACAAATCTCTATACGATAATTCCCTTACGTGCTGCAAATGCAAAAATTTTAGCGGAACAAACTATTGGTCGGGGTTTGCGTTTGCCTTACGGGGTGCGTACTGGATCGGAAAAAGTAGATAAACTAACAATAATAGCGCATGACCGTTTTCAAGCCATTGTAGATGCCGCCAATGACCCAAATTCTATTATTCGCAAGGAGAACATAATCGAAATTGATCCGAAGTCGTTGCCAGAATTTCAGGAAGTTGTAACTTCAAAATCTATTACTGATACTGCTTTTGATGAAAAACGACGAGAAATAGCCTCAATCCAGAACCCTGTCCAAAAACAAGATGCTGGATTTACTTTGGAAGCTCAAGAAATGATCGTTGATACTGTTTATGACCTTGAAGGAGCTGTCAAAAATATTGATGGTTTAAATAGTGAGGAAATACGCAAGCTTATTGCTGAAAAAATGGTTAAGCGAATTGAAGAGAATCCCCAGCAAAATTTATTTAAGACACAATTGATTGAGGCAGCAACGAAAGAATATGGCGCAGTTGTTAAAGAGCTTATTTCTAAGACGATTCCTATCCCCCGTGTCCATCTTCAACAGAAAGGTGATGTGAAGTGTGGATTTAACGATTTTGATTTGGATGTTGCTTCTCTTAATTTTCAGCCAGTGTCAGAAGAAATTATTCGCCGCACTTTACGCACAAATAAGAGTGAGGTAATGCAAAGTGAAGGAGTGGGGGTGGTACGCGATTCGGCTCAGAATATTATTGTTAATGAACTAGTCAATTATCCAGAAGTTGACTATGACCGCGAAGCTGATTTGCTATATAAATTAGCAAAGCAAGCGATCTCCAAGTTAGGAATCGGTCGCAAAGAAGATGATTTGCGTAATATTGTTTTGTATCATAAGCGCGAAATAGGTAAGTATATTTACTCTCAATTACAGCAACATTTCTATTTGGGAAGTGCCAGCTATGAAGAGCCGGTTATTTATCCTTTTACAAGGATCGAGCCGCATAATTTCTCCAAAGCTACGGCGGACAGCGTGCATCACTATACAGAAACAATAACTCCGACTCATTCAATTCCATCCAAGGTGTTTGGAGGGTTTAAAAAGGCCTGTCATAATTTGTATAAATTTGATTCGAAGGCGGAAAAAGATTTTTCAATGATTTTAGAGCAGGATCGAGACGTTCTTAAATGGCTAAGACCAGCGCAAGCTCAGTTTTCTATGTATTGGAGGCAAAATTCCAAAAGATATACACCTGATTTCATTGTTGAAACGAAAGATATAATCTATATGGTTGAAATTAAGGCCGAGAGAGATGTCGATGATGCTGAAGTACAAGAAAAAGCAGCCGCTGGCAAGAAATATTGCGAGGCAGTTACAAGTGTTAATGTATCGAATGGTGGGAAAAAGTGGGTTTATGTGTTAATCCCTCACACAGCGGTTTTGCCAAACATGAGTTTTGGGTATCTAAACACTTCTTTTATTTGAAAAATATCCTACTTCCTCTTCCTCCCACCAAATATTATAATTTACCCAAATGAACCAAAAACTCCCCCCATCTCCCCCCGACGCCCACCCTCTCCGTCGCGAGATGATGAAGCACCCGCTGCTTGAGTTCCCCGCTTAAAGACCATGGAAAAACAGTGAAATTTCTTATATAGTTGGGCGATAAATTTATGAGGGAAAAACACAAATGCCAACGAGTTTGCCTAAAGTTACTTTAAAAACTAAAGCTAATCGCTTATGCACTAGGGCGGCGTACAATTTACGCACTACAAACGACCCTGTCTTAAGAAAACTGGTTTCTTTTAC
>JAHIYS010000032.1 GCA_018814965.1 Gammaproteobacteria bacterium | reverse complement strand
TTAATGCTTCAAGATTAATTACCATATCAATCTCTTGCGCGCCCGCCTCTATCGCTTCTTTGGTTTCAAGAGCTTTTGCTTGTGAGGAATCTATTCCCAGAGGAAATCCGACCACAGAGATTGGTTTGACCGCACTATCTTTTAAAAGAGGGGCAACAAACGAGATGTTGCTAGAGGTTACACAGACAGTTGCAAAGTGATATTTTTTTGCTTCATCGCAAACTTTAGTAAGGTCGGCTTGCGTGACATCTGGTTTTAATAATGTGTGGTCAATCATGCTAGCAAGTTTGGTGTCGATGTTTAGATCGGAGTTTTTGTCGTTCATGGTTTATCCTTAGTTTTTGTTTTTTGCTATGCTTTCAATAAAAGCTAAAAATAGTTGGATTAAATTATTGGTTGCTAATTTAGCTCCTCTTAATGTTCCTTCATGGGTAATGATCTCCTTGCTCAATCCCGCTCCTAAATTTGTGATTGCGCAAACTGATGCTACTTTTAATCCGCAGTGTCTGGCAACAATTGTTTCTGGCACAGTCGACATTCCAACAGCATCTCCTCCTAACATTTTAAACATTCTTATTTCTGCATGGGTTTCAAAGGTTGGGCCCGAGGTTGCAATATAGATTCCAGACGATATTGGGATGTTTAAGTTTTTTGCAATATCTAATAGATTTTGCCGTAAATCACTATCATAAGCATTATCCATGGAAACAAATCTTTCGCCAAATTCGTCATCGTTTGGTCCCATAAGAGGGTTTTGGAAGGTGAAGTTGATGTGGTCTTTGATAACCATCAAGTTACCCGGGCCACGCTCAATAAGTAAAGAACCAACGGCATTAGTCGTTAACAGAGTATCACAACCGATAGCTTTTAGAGTTCTAATAATGGTTTTTATGGACTCTGTAGAGCCCTCCCCTTCATAATAATGGGTGCGTCCCTCAAGACAAACTACAGGAACCCCTTTTAACATACCTAAGTGCATTCTTTTGTTGTGACCGGCGATATGGGTTACATAAAAACCAGGAAGATCTTGGTAATCTATGATGCTCGCATTTTCAATTTGATTAGATATGGCTCCTAGTCCTGAGCCGAGAATAATGCCTATTTTGGGTTTAAAACCAGGAATTGCTTTAGAGATTATAGCTGCGCATTTTTTAACATTAGCATTAGTATTTGGCATGGATCTGTTCCCCCTTTGATTGATTTATTTCTACCCTATGCTTATATCTTGTCAGACTGTGTTGTTTGCTATCCTTATGTGAGTATGGTAGCCGCAGGCTTTAGCCTGCTATTATAATAACGCAAGCTAAAGCTTGCTGCGCCTACCGCTTTCGCGTCCAAATTTAATTATCGCCAGGTATGGGTTATTAAAATAGAGCATGAAAACTGGTTCTCATTTATTTTAAAAATTCTGGGCCAAAAGATCTTGGCAGTAAAGTTTCAATGTTAGTTGTTTCCGCTACTTTTTGAGTGGTGGAATCAACTAGATATATTGGTGCATCGGGGGACATAAATTCTCTCATTACTTGACGGCAAGCGCCACATGGTGATCCCAGGTCTTTGCCTGAGCCTACTAAGGCAAAGGCAGTTACCTTTTTTTTGCCAGCGGAGATCAAAGCAAAAATCGCAGCTCTTTCAGCGCAAATGGTCAGACCATAAGAAGAATTTTCTACATTACATCCGGTAAACAGCGTGCCATCTTCTGCTTGGGCACACGCTCCCACATGATATTTAGAGTAAGGTGCATAAGCATTATTCATCGCTTCACAAGCTTTTTTTGCCATAAGATCCGCGTTATCTGACATGTTTTTGCTCTCCTTTTTTAATTTAAAATTGTTTTGTTGTTGGTTCTTAGTCAAGGTAAAATCGATAGCAAGTATATCAAATTTCTTATGGGTTGTTATGATTTTATTGAAGAAGATTCGCAATGATTTGCATAAATTAGCTGATTCAGACAAAGCGCAAACTTTACAGCGGTTTTTTAAAACTGGGCCAGGTCAATATGGGTATGGGGATAAGTTTTTAGGCATTACTGTGCCGATGCAAAGAGTTGTAGCTAAAAATTACTACAAGCTAGCTCAGCTAAGTGATCTACGGGTTTTGTTGACTTCAAAATTACATGAAGAGCGGTTGCTTGCTTTGTTGATTCTGGTTTTGCAGTATAAAAAAGCTGATTTATCGCAGCAAAAGAGGATTTATAGTTTTTATTTTGCTAACGTTGCTGGAATTAATAACTGGGATCTGGTTGACTTAAGCGCGCCTAAGATTGTCGGACAATACTTGTTTGATAAGGAGAAAGATTTTTTACATAAATTGGTTAAGTCGAAGAACCTGTGGCAGAGAAGAATTGCGATTGTAGCAACTCACTACTTTATCCAAAATGGGTTTTATCAAGAAACATTGAATTTGGCAGAAAAATTGTTGAATGATAAAGAGGATCTGCTTCATAAGGCTACCGGATGGATGCTAAGAGAGGTTGGTAAGCGTGATTTTGGGGTGTTAGATGGTTTTTTATCTAATGGGTATCAAATTATGCCGCGCACTATGTTAAGGTATGCGATTGAGAGGTTTCCTGAAAAATTGCGTTTGGCTTATTTGCGCGGGGAGATATAGCTTTAGATGTTGTTATGACTTGAAGATTTATAGCTATGGTAATGGCGGATGTATTGCTGATTTTGATTCTTAAAGATGATGGTGTTTACTTGTGCTTAAGGGGATTTTATGAAAAACAAACAGGCAATATTAATTGCATTTGCTGCGGTTATGTTGCTTTCAATGGGGCTTTTTGGTTGTCATCGTCAGAAATTGCCACAGCATCAGTTTATTTTAGCCAAAACAAGTTTTAAGAATCTGTCTGGTTGGGAAAAAGATGATCAAAAGCAGGCATTAGATGTTTTACAAAAATCTTGTGCTGTTATTGCAAAACAAAATCCAAATCAACAATTTGGTAAATTGATTTTGCAGGGTGGTAAAGTTGAAGGTTGGCAAAAAATTTGTACAGCAATTGATAAGGTAGAAGCAAATGATTCTTCAAGTGCGCGAAAGTTTTTTGAATCTTGGTTTGAGCCTTACCGTGTTTATGATGATTCCAGCACTCAAGGATTATTTACAGGTTACTATTTGCCTCTATTAAATTGCAGTCTAAAACAAAATAAGCATTATTCGACGCCGGTTCATGCTATTCCAGATGATTGGGTAAAAGCAGATCTGAGCTTGTTTGATAAAAAATTAAAAGGAAAAACAATTGTTGGTCAAGTAAAAGGACACGCTCTTCGTCCCTATCCAACTAGAGCTTCTATTGTTCGTGGTGCTATACCAAAAAGTAGCAAAGTTTTAGTATGGTGTGATGATAAGGTTAATGTGGCTTTTGCACATATTCAAGGATCTGCAATAGTACGGTTGCCGGATGGGAAGAAATTTTTGATCGGTTATGAGGGGGCTAATGGGCGTCCTTATACTTCGATTAG
>JAHIYS010000031.1 GCA_018814965.1 Gammaproteobacteria bacterium | reverse complement strand
TTCCTCTTTATCAGGGAAACGGATTTTGATTCGATCTCCAGGATGCAAGTTACGTGCAGTAGCAAACTGTTGATTAAGGATCACTTCGTGAGCATAAGGATTGGAAAACCATGTTCCACAATTAAGCAATATCCCATTAATAATATTGTGACGAGGGACTGGGAGAGAAAAAAATTCTCCGGGGATCGGATGACTAAAATTAGTGTACGATTTTTTTGGTAGAGTTACCATCGCATCTATTTTAATTCTACTGCGTAAACTAGTTACATTTTTTAGCTTAGGAAGAGATGCTATAGTGGTTTCAGGAGCTCTTTTAAAGTCAATTACAAAATCGGCTAAATTATATTGCAAGTAATAATGATCTTTCGAATTTTTTAGGTTTTGAAATACGCCTGCCATTCCAACATAGCTAGAGGTCCCAACTGATAGCACACAAGCTACTGCGATCAACGTACCAATACGTAGACGTAGATCTCGAAATATTTTACGGGTCAATGGCAAATTGAGCATTTGCTAATTATAGCAAAAAGAACCTTTTTAGTCGTGGCAATATATGAGAAAATAACTTTATTTTTTCAAGGGGAAGATAATGCAAAACTTTAAAGATAAGGTTGCTGTTATAACTGGCGCTGGAAGCGGCATTGGTGCAGGCTTAGTTAGAAGGTGTATTGCTGAAGGAATGAAGGTTGTTCTTGCAGATATCAATCAACAAAACCTAGATCAAATGGCAGAAGAACTAACTTCTATCACTACTAATGACTGCATGATGTTTATTAAAACTGACGTTAGTAAAAAACAGGATATACAACGGTTAGCAGAAAAAACCAAAAAAAAGTTTAGTCAAGTTGATATCCTTTTTAATCATGCAGGAATACCAGGTCCACTTGGACCTATTTGGAAAGCTGACTATGATGAGATTGAGCAAGTTATTAAAGTTAACTTATTGAGTATGATGTATGCTTTAAAAGCATTCGTACCAATGATGATCGAGCAAAACACACCTGGATATATTGTTAATACCTCCTCAGCTGCAGGTTTAAAGCTTGGATTTGATATGGCAGGCTACACAATCACCAAAAGATCAGTAGTGACGCTTTCTGAGACCCTGAGCCTAGATTTAGAGGCTACTAAATCTAAAATCAAAGTGTCGGTATTTTGTCCAGAAATGGTGGCTACTAATTTTGCCAAATTAATACCAAAAGAAAAAGCTACTGATAGCGAGTCAGTTAAAAAGCTAAGACAATATTTTTATGACAGTTTTCCAGCCAAGGGGATCCCGGTTAAAGAGGCTGTTGATCAGGTATTTGAGGCTATTCGTAACGAAAAGTTTTATATTTTTACTCATTCTAAAGAAAGTTATGCGCAAATTAAAAATATCACTGATAATCTTTTAGCTGGTAATAATCCAATTGATTTATATAAATAAGAGGTAGATATGTTTAAGCATGTAATACTATTTAAATCTAAACAGCCAGAGCTTATTAGATCAATATGTGAGCATGTCATAGCTATTAAAGAAGAAATGCCTGGATTATTAGAGGTGGAGTATTTTGAAAATCTAACAGATAATACGCAAGGTTATGATCAAATGGCTGTAATGAGTTTTGATCGAAGAGGAAGTTTTTCTGGTTGGCAAAATCATCCATACCATGCGCAGGCAGTTAAGCAACTTAAAGAATTTGCAGAACTAATATTTTTTGATTATGAACGGTAATATCAAATTTAGAAAATTTGTTGAGAATGATATCCCATTATTTTATAAATGGGCCGAGGTAGAGCATGTAAAAAACTCATGGTTTCAAGATGGATATGAGCCTAAGGAAATGATTATAGAAAAAGTTGCGGGTAATGGGTACGATTACCCATTTGTCATTGAGTTGGAGGGGAGGCCTATTGGGTATATCCAGTATTCGGATTTAGCTGCTTATTATCATGAAAATCCTGACGCCAAGAGCACTTACTATATTGAAGAGCCTCCGGGGACGGTTTGTATGGATTTGTTTATAGCTGATGAAAGTTGTCTTAATAAGGGTTATGGAACAAAGGTTGTTAAAAGTTTCTCAAATTACTTATTGGATAAATCGGAAATTAAAAAGATAATGATTGATCCTAGTGTAAGCAATAAACGTGCAATTAAATGTTATCAAAAGGCG
>JAHIYS010000030.1 GCA_018814965.1 Gammaproteobacteria bacterium | reverse complement strand
CATAAACGACTCCGATCTTACGACCAATTAATTCCCAAATATCAGCAAGAAATCCCTTTGGCTTTGATATTTCTGATAGTCTTTCCTTTCTTCTCTTTAATTCCAAAGTCAAATCACTAACAATGTTCTGATAATTTATATAAGCCTCGTAAGGATTACTGTATGGGTTAAAATATTTATGAACATCACCATCAGCAGAATACTTCGTACACATATAATAAAAATGATCCGAGGTAAGGAGTGAACGCCACACTTCAAGCAACCCCGGATCATTTAATGCATATATATCACTAGACATAGCATAAATGGATTGCAATGCATCCTCCTGCAAATCATTACCACGCCAAGCTGTTAAGTCTCGATCAACATCGGCCCATGACATAAAACTAGGAACACTCAATGATGCTACTGGTTGTAATTTTTGACTAGCCTCAGCTGGAGTCATAAAATTATATTCCGGATGGCGTAAAACATATTCTGGCAAACTATACAAAAATTCAAAAATTCCCGTATCCTCCCATTGATGCTCACCAAAAGTTTCAAAATCCATAAATAAATTAATCAAGTCAGCTTGGCCATGCAAAGCATGCAACCAACAGGCATATTTATCAGCACAAACCGGATATTCAGACCAACTTTTCTCAGAAAAACGAAAACCAATATCATCAGTCAAGCTATAATTACGCAACAATAATTTAAGATTTGGACAATCTAGTGGTTGATATACATAGTTAGGACTACGCCAACCTAAAATCTTTTCTGTACCTTCTGCCAAAATAGTCTTGTACCCCAAGGAACTCACTACCTTAGCTAACTCATCGTTATAAATTAGCTCCGTATTTCTAAAAGTGGTTGCATCATAATCAAACTCATCTTTAATTAGCTGGCGATGCTTTGCAACCTGAGCTTTAAATTCCTCTTGTGAAAACAAAAAACTTAAACTGTGATAGTAGGTTTCATTTATAAACTCTACCTGACCAGTAGCAGCTAAACGCTTAAAAGCATCTAAAGTCTCGGGACTATAGCGTTTACATTGCTCAATAAAAACTCCTGTTATTGAAAAGGAAATTTTAAATACACCTGGATACTTATTGATCAAATTCAAAAATAATGCTGTTGCTGGCAAATAACACTTATTGGCGACCTTAAGAAAAATTTCTCGATTAGCCACATCATCCTCATAATAGTGATTACAACCAACATCAAAATACGTATATTTTCTTAATCGTTTGGGCTGATGCACCTGAAAGTAAAAACAAATCGCTACCATTTAGTCACCTTCAAATTACTTTTTTATAAAGATCAATAATTTTTCCCGCGGCTTTATCCCAAGTTATATGGCATAAATCATTATGCGCATATGTCAAAGAAACCCTACCTAAGGCCGGATAATCAAGTAAAGCTAAAATTTTATCTGCCATATTTTCAGTATCCCAAAAATCAGCAACCAAAACATTCCGCAATACCTCAGACACCCCGGACTGCTTACTGATTATTGCCGGGACATCACAGGTAAGAGCTTCTAAGGCAGACAAACCAAATGGCTCCGATACACTCGGCATAACATACACATCAGCTAATTGGAAAATATCCCGAACTCTATCGCTATCAAGAAACCCCGTAAAATGCACATTCTTGCCTATTCGTAAGCTAGCAACACGCTCAATCATATCCGTAACTAAATCTCCTGTTCCCGCCAAAACAAATTGCACCTCTGGCTTTTTCTCCAATATTTTTTTTGCGATCTCAATAAAAAAGTATGGGCCTTTCTGATGAGTAATTCTTCCTAAAAACAACACCATTCGAGGACGATTGGTTTTCGTCAATTCAGAGGATTTTTCATTACAATAAATACCATTATGAATTACCGTAATTTTCTCAGGCGCAATTCCATAATATTGAATAATGTTATTTTTAGTATATTGACTTACTGCAACTATCTGGTCAGCTTGCTCCATCCCATATTTTTCAATAGCAAAAATCTTTTTATCTACCCACAAACCACTACGATCAGTTTCTAGAGCATGGACATGCAGCACAAGTGGTTTGCAACTATAACGCTTTGCCTCAAGTGCAGCTAAAATTGTTAGCCAATCATGAGCATGAATCACATCATGAGGTACATCTTGAGCTAAAGAACCAGCGCATAATGCATAACGAAATACTTCAGTTAATAATCCAATCCCATACGGATCAGGAATTTCATCACCAGTGGCCAGCGCCTCAACAATGGAGCTTGCCATATCTTTAAGCTCTGCTGGCAAATGCATCTTAGCTAGAAGTAATAAAAAATCCCGCAGAGTTTCATTATTCAAAAGATGTTTAAAATCTTTAGCATTAGCATATGGATACAAACT
>JAHIYS010000029.1 GCA_018814965.1 Gammaproteobacteria bacterium | reverse complement strand
ATGAATTCCTCCACCCAGCTGGCGCCTACATAGCTTATCCAGATAGAAAAAACATCAAAAAAATATTAGACAACGTCATTACTAATGAAATAGATATTATTGTTGTTACTGATGGGGAACGAGTTTTAGGGATTGGGGACCAGGGGATTGGAGGGATCGGCATCTCAATAGGAAAGTTAATGCTTTATACGCTATTGGGCGGGATTGATCCCAAAAGAACCCTACCAATAGTTCTTGATGTTGGCACTAACAATAAAAAACTCTTAAATGACCCTAATTATCTTGGTTGGCGTAATACTCGAATAACCGGAGATAGTTATCTGTCTTTTATAGATAAATTTATATCTGCATTAAAGAAAAAACTACCAAATGTCCTATTACAATGGGAGGATTTTGGCAAAGATAATGCCTGGGGATTACTCGAACTTTATCGCAATAAAATCTGCTCATTTAATGATGATATTCAAGGAACCGCGACCGTGACTCTTGCCGCCATATTAGCAGCTGTTAAAACATCAAAACAAAAGCTAGCCGAACAAAGAATTGTAATCTTTGGCGCTGGCAGTGCCGCCATTGGGATAGTTAAGATACTTGCAGCCTATTTGAAGCAACAAGGGGTTAAAGAACAAAATGTCCTAAAAAACATCTGGCTTGTTGATAAAGATGGATTAATAACCGATCAATTAAAAAATATCACCAAGATCCAACAACCATACGCACATAATCTAAGTGAAATTAAAACCTGGAAAATGAGAAATCATAAAAATATTTCGCTATTGGAAGTGATCCAAAATGTAAAACCAACAATTTTATTAGGATACTCCACAGTTGCGGGCGCTTTTACTGAAAAGGTTATTAAAGAGATGGCACAACATGTAGATCGCCCCATTATCTTTCCCCTTTCCAATCCAACCGCAAATTGCGAAGCTACCCCGACTAATTTAATTAAATGGACCAAAGGTAAAGCTTTAATTGCAACCGGCAGTCCCTTTGAGCCAGTAATCTATAAAAATAGGAAATTCACAATTGCCCAGTGCAACAACGCTTTAGTTTTTCCTGGGATTGGTTTAGGAGTCATTGCTAGTAAAGCACGCAAAATGCCTGATGAAATATTTTTGCATGCGGCTGAAGTATTATATAAAAAGTCACCTGCTCTTAAAAACCCCAAAGCCCCTCTGCTACCACCCATCAACGATATTCCAAAAATCAGCAAACTAATCGCCATAAAAGTTGCTAAAGTTGCAATAAAGTCTGGGTTATCTACAGTTAATAAAAAAACCAATATTTCCTCTAGGATTAATCAAACCATCTGGCGACCACAATACGAAAAATAATTTTAGCAATGATTGAAGCAATTAATCGGTAATTTAATTTCAAAGTCATTTAAAATAAGGTATTTGCCGTCATTATTTTAAGAGTCTCATAATTCGTTAACAAGAATTAGTAGCACATCATGAGGAGCAAGCAAAGCCTGCGACGCGGCAATCAATCCAGAAAATAAAAACACTTAAGCTTATCTTAATATTTGTCTTGATGCAGCATTATACCAATCATGATACCTTGATAACCAATAAAACCAATTAAAAGCCCTCTGGAGCATTATGAGTAAATCTTCATTTTTACGTTTAACTATATGCCTTTTCTTTTTCATCATTCCTAGCATCTCTTTAGGAAAACAAATAATTTATTTACTAAACAATACTGATCATAATAATTTTCAACTCACAAAAAAACTTCTAACTACTCAAGATGCAAACAAAAGAGAGCTTATAACCCAGAATCTACTAAAAAGCAGGCGCCTACTAGAAGTAACCCCTGAACTAGCCCGCCGTATATTCAACCTAACTTTGACGGACAATCAAGATAGCGACGCCTCTAGACAAGCATTACCCAGAGTGGTTGTCGCAAATACTGGTGAAGGAACCGGATTTGGATTGCTTGCTCTAGACCCAATAGAAGCAGGAGATAGAATTGCCGAATACACCGGGGAAGTTATAACAAGCTAAGAAGCTCTTAACAATCTCCCAAATCAAGCATATGTAGCCGATGCTTCGCTCCCTAACCAAGATTTTAGAAAAATAGATGCCAGAAGATTAGGCAGTTCAGCTCGCTTTGCAACACACTTACCAACTCCAGCTGAGCTATCACACTATGATTTCATCGGCAATCTATCACCTAATCATGTTGCAACGGCAAATTCAGAACTACAGCTAGATGGTGATGGAAGATTATGGTTAATAGCCACAAGAATGATCAATCCATTTGAGCTAATAGGATTTGATTATGGCAGCGGGTATGTTTGGCAGGATGAACCCCTACTATTTGATATCAATAGCACTAGAATTCCCAACAACCTATACAGGCGCACACGCAGAGATCTTGTCATAACTGACCAGAATCATTTAAGCAATCCAAATAACCAACTAAAGAATTTTATCTACAATCTCACAGACCATGACTTGATGGAATATGTTAATAACCATATGGCAGGCAATGACGTCGTTTTCTATGGCAATAATAATGCCTACATAGTAGATGCTAATGAGTTGTTAGAAGCCATAAATCGGCCCACTAGATTTATTCGCGTCACCGGTAGACTTGCATTTATCTTAAACCAACCTAGACAAAGCGGATTACAAAATAACATCATCCCTCTAGAACAACAAAGAAGAACATCTCCCAACCGACCTCAACGCCACTCCCATGGCCATTGTAATCGCGTATAAACATTATTATACAATCACATTTTTTATCAACAAATAAACCAAACCATAGAGATTGGTTGGGACAAGGAGTCAACTCCTGACAACTACAACGAATGATGCTCAGAATAAGAAATAGTTAGGTGATCTTATGGGGTGTTTGTTGTCGGTTGTTTTCCCGCATTTCACCTTAACGTCACTTAAAAACTTATGCTAAAATGCCTCATTTAAAAAAAATAATAGGTTACTATGTATAAACACTCCTCTTCCATTCTCTTAATTTTTCTTTTTTTATTATTTGCGATCCCAAACATTTCTTTTGGTGGACCGGTTCAAAAAGTATATCTCGCCAACAACCTTAAACCATTCAGAATATTAGCATCATTTCTAAGAACGATGTCTATCGATGAAATTTTACATAACCTGATCGTTAATGAAAATATAATCGAAATACCTGCAAACCAAACTGAAGACTCAACGGAAGATAACCACAACCAACAAACACCTCCAAGGTTGCTTCTGAATTATGCTGGGGATGGCATTGAATATGTTTTAATCGCACTAGACCCCATACGTGCAGGTGAGATTATTACTGAATTTCACGAAACCACTATTATTAACTCCAATAATCTTGATCAGAGACAAAATCAAACTGGTGTAGTTCATGCCACCGTAGGAAACACTTTAACTAATGAGGTCCTTATTACTGATTCGATGGCACAATATGTACCGCATCTTCCTGAGTTAATTGACTTACGGAACTATCATTTTAATAATCTATCTAACAGCACAATTGCCATTGCTAACTCAGCATTGCTCCCACCAAGCTCATCTCCAGGAAACGCGGTTTTAATAGCCACAACAAATATCAACCCATTCGAACCAATTGGATATAATCATGGCTCCGTCCACACTGAAAATAATGAACTTCGTTTTTTTAACAATACCGGCAATATTATTCCTCGCGAAAACTGTATCCGTTTTCGCAGAAGCGTTATCATAAGAAATATAGAATCACCAACCCCATACATTACTTCTCCGGTTTCAAATGGAGAATTACAGCTATTTATGAATGAGGGTCCATCTAGCGATTATGTATACTTCACTGCTCCTGGCGGCATTGAATATGAAGTATCCAAAACATCTTTGGAGACCGCCATAAAAGACGACTCTTGTGATAACATCATAGTCTTTGGCAAAGCTGTCCGAAGAAGTAAGAACTCCAAAAACAACTCTCCAATTGGCGACAAAAAGGAAGAAAAACAACCTGAGTATAAATCATGGAAAGAGATGCGAAAAAATAGTAAAAGCAAATAATAGCAAACTGGTAGGTGCAGACTGAAGCCTGCAGCTACCAAGATTATCTAGATTGCTGCGCGAAATAAAAAGCATTTCTCTCGCAATGACGACGTAAAAATTGATCTGTGCAAACATGTGGATTATGAATATTGATCCAACAACTTCTGAATATAATGGATCTGATCTCTTATTTTAGCGGCCTTTTCAAAATCTAAATCGCGCGCACATTTATACATCTCTTTTTCTAACCCGGTGATTTTTTTCGATAATTTTTCGGGCTTTGCTGATAGATACTGCGCCATCTCTTCAGTAAGCACTTGATCTACTGGGATCTCATTTGACTCAGCATAAGCATCAACCATAATGTCACGAATAGCTTTTATAATGCTAGTGGGCGTTATATTATGCTTAGCGTTATAATCTTCCTGAATCTTCCGCCTTCGACTCATCTCATCTAAAGCAAGCTGCATCGATCTAGTAATCTTATCTGCATACATAATAACTTTACCATTGATGTTTCGCGCTGCCCTACCACTAGTTTGAATTAAAGCTTGAACTGAACGCAAAAACCCCTCTTTATCCGCATCTAAAATCGCGACCAGTGAAACTTCTGGCAGATCTAATCCTTCGCGTAATAAATTTATCCCAACTAAAACATCAAAAACTCCCAAACGAAGATCACGTAAGATCTCTACTCGTTCAACTGTATTAACATCTGAATGTAAATATCTAACTTTAATCCCATGCTGAGCTAAATATTCACTTAGATCCTCAGACATTCTTTTAGTTAAAGTTGTCACTAGCACTCTTTCTTTGGCTTTTACTCTTGCACCTATTTCGGAAAATAGATCATCCACTTGGTTTTTTGCTGGTTTGATTTCAACTACAGGATCAACTAGTCCTGTAGGACGAACCAAGAGCTCTACCACCTGTTCTGACTGGTGTATTTCATAATCTCCAGGCGTAGCTGAAACATAAATAGTCTGTGGAGATATTTTTTCGAATTCTTCAAATTTTAAAGGACGATTATCTAAAGCTGAAGGCAATCTAAAACCATACTCAACCAGGGTGGTTTTTCGGGAACGATCCCCTTTATACATCCCATGAAGTTGCGGCAACATAACGTGCGATTCATCAAGCACTAATAAAGCGTTCTTAGGCAAATAATCTATTAATGTCGGCGGCGGCTCCCCTGCTCCTCTTTGTGACAAATAACGGGAATAATTTTCGATACCGGTGCAATACCCTAACTCAACCAGCATCTCAAGATCATATTCAGTTCGCTGCTTTAAACGTTGAGCCTCAACCAACTTATTCTCTTTGTAAAGAAAGTCTAAACGCTCACGTAATTCAAGTTTAATCTTATCCAAAGCTCCTAAAACCACTTGCCTTTGGGTTACATAATGGGTTTTAGGAAAAATCTTTATAGTTGATACCTTACGAATTGTCTTGCCAGTTAAAGGATCAAAGTAAGCAATACTCTCGATAAAATCATCTAATACCTCTAGACGGATCGCCATACCATCAGATTCAGCAGGAAAGATATCCAAGACCTCACCATGTGAACGATAGGTACCACGATGCAGTTCAAGATCGTTACGCGTATACTGCAATTCCATTAAACGACGTAACAACTGCGATTGATCAATTTTATCACCATAACTCAAAGCCACTGCCATCTTACGATATGTTTCAGGGTCTCCTAAACCATAAATAGCTGAAACAGAAGCCACTATAATAGTATCAGGACGCTCAAATAAAGCTTTAGTAGCAGATAACCGCATTTGCTCAATATGTTCATTGATAGCGGAATCTTTTTCGATAAAAGTATCAGTAGAAGGCAAATACGCTTCTGGCTGATAATAGTCGTAATATGAAACAAAATATTCTACGCTATTTTTTGGGAAAAAAGACTGCATCTCACCATATAGTTGAGCAGCCAAAGTTTTGTTATGGGCGACTATAAGAGTTGGCCGATTTACCTTGGCAATAACATTAGCCAATGTAAATGTCTTACCACAACCAGTCACACCTAAAAGGGTTTGTTTTTCTACTCCACTTTTTAGGCCTAAGGTCAATTGCTCAATTGCCTCTAACTGCGCCGTAACCGGCTTAAAATTAGAATGTAAAATAAATTTTGATTGCATTTGATATACTAAGTAAGACTCATTCCCCGCATCAAAAAGCGGGGAATGAATTCGAATTTACCACTAAACTTGCTAGTTAAAAAAAACAAATCGTGAAACAATTAAAAGCATTAAAAGATACATCATCCAATGAACTTTACGCCAATTGCCAGTAACAACTTTCAGCAGGACATAAAACAGGATTCCAGCAGAAATACCGTTAGCGATACTATAGGTAAGCGGCATTATAATAATGGTCAAAAATGCGGGTAAAGCTTCACTAAAATCTTCAAAATTTATTTTACTCACACTCGATATCATAAAAGCCCCAATCAAAATCAATACTGGAGCGGTAGCTGCATTGGGAATTATAATAAATAATGAGCTCAAAGCTAAAGCAAGCAAGAAAAGAATTCCTGTTGTAACGGCAGTTAAACCAGTACGACCACCAGCACTAATTCCAGCCATCGACTCAAGATAAGCAGTCAAAGCAGGAGCACCTACAAAAGCTCCAAAACAAGCACCCATCGCATCAACAAACATTGCTTTACCAATTAACTTCGAACCATTCTCCTTCTTTAGGATTCCAGCTTTATCAGCAGTTGAAACCAAAGTGCCGAAAGTATCCATCAAACCTACAAAAGTAAAAGTAAAAATCAGCGAGGCCATACCCATATTAAACGCACCACGAATATCCATCGCATTAAAATCTAAACTAGATAAAGCTGGCAAAGAAAAATGAATATCATGAATATTGGTCAATCCCATCGGAATACCAATTATGGCGGTAATAATAATACCTAGCAAAATCCCTCCCCTAACTTTTAATACAATCAAAACAGAGGTGATAACTAAGCCAATCACAGCAAGCAATGCATCTGGTTGTGCAAAATTACCCAGAGTTAAATCCCATTCAAAAAATGATAGATTTGCCATTCCATGAGATGACATAATTGCGTCAAGAGATGGTCCCAAATGAGTGTTTACTACAACCAGATGTGACATTTTTAAACCGATAAGTGTGATAAAAAAACCGATGCCAATGGTCAAGGCATATTTTAAAGAATCAGGAATCGCATCGACTAAAATTTGGCGAATCCGAGTGACAGTTAAGAGCAAAAAAATTACCCCAGCAATAAAAACCACCCCTAAAGCAGTTTGCCAAGGAATCCCTCCTGGTTGTACCGCAATAGCTGCAAAATAAGCTCCTAAACCCATACCAGGAGCTAAAGCAATTGGAAAATTAACAATTAAGCCCATCGCGATAGTAACAACTCCAGCACTTAAACATGTGGCAATAAATACCGCTTCTTTAGCCATCCCGGTATGAGCCAACATCGCTGGCATAATCGCTAAGACATATGCCATAGTGATAAATGTTGTTATACCAGCTAAGATTTCAGTCGAGACTGTGGTTGAGTTTTTTTCTAACTTAAAGATTCTATTTAACATACCCTCTCCTTTTCTCATTTTAATTTGATACTTCTAGGCAAGCATTGTAATTCATTTTTATAAAACCGAAATAAATTGTTTGAATCAATTTTTTGACTTCACCCGGGATATGAACCCCGGGCTCGCCCAAGGGGGAGAACTGCGTTTCTCCCCCTTGGTAATCCACCATGGCTTTGTCCCCTCCACAAGCAGCGGGGAAATTAAGATTATTAAAAAGTCAAATTTTTCTATATATATAAGAAGACTATTACAATCTAAGGTTTTTTGCCATTTTTTTTTGCCTCGTTTTTCAATGGGGCGACAAAAAACAACATCTGTCGTCGAGCGGCTTCAGATACCTAAATGATTGTCGTTGGGCGGCGAAGACCGCAGGATCCAGAATATTGTTTTTAAACATAGTTGATCCAATTGGAATCTTTTTACTATTTTTCTCTGGGCCCCGTTTTTCAACGTGGCGACAAATTACCATTTTCCTTTAGCCCTGGGATTTTCAAGAAAGCAACGAAGCTTGAACGAAGCTTGATAGCTGTCGTCGGCAGGACACGTTTTTCAACGGGGTGGACAAAACTTGATGGCTGTTGTCTAACGGCGAAGACCGAGGGATCCAGTATACAAGGCTTTCAGATTGAAACATCCCTATAAACTGATTTTAGGCACCTTAAAATCAGCTTCATATTGGCCAATATCCCAATACAGACGTGGCTTACAAGGAAATCAAGCCCCGTTCAATTACCCAATTGCTTTTATATAATCCATGTTGTAGAATCGTACGCTCTTTGGTATAAACCAATGGTACTTATTTGATAGATACTTATTGATACTTATTAATATTTTAGCGGAAGTTTATGAAAACCTTTAATGAAAGTGTAACCCACACAAAAGCATGGTATCTGTTAGATGCCGAAAATAAAACTCTTGGCCGTATGGCAACAGTTATTGCCAAATATTTACGCGGAAAACACAAACCAGAATATACTCCATTCATTGATACTGGTGATTATATAGTAGTCATTAATGCTGAAAAAATTGGGGTAACCGGCAACAAGCTTAAAGACAAGAAATATTATCGTTACTCAGGTTATCAAAGTGGTCTAAAAGAGATCTCCTTAGAAAAACAATTGGTCAAAGCTCCTGAGAGAGTAATAAAAGATGCTGTAAGTGGTATGTTACCAAAAGGGCCATTAGGTCGTAAAATGTTAAGCAAGCTTAAAGTTTACGCTGGTCCTGAGCACACACATCAAGCACAAAAATTAATTACATTAACAATTTAAGGCGTAATTCTAATGACAAAAAAACAATACTACGGTACTGGCAGACGTAAAACCTCAATCGCTAAAGTCTTTTTAACTTCAGGCAAAGGAAAGATGATAGTAAATGATAAGCCAATAGAAGAATATTTTGGTCGCGGAACATCTCTTATGGTAGTACGCCAACCTCTTGAAGCAACTAATATGATGAATAAGTTTGATATGATGGTATCGGTCAAAGGTGGCGGTGATAGCAGTCAAGCTGGCGCGATTCGCCTTGGGATTGCACATGCACTTTTAGACTACGATGAAGATGGGAAAAAACCAACTTCTAAAAAAACAGACGATGAAACTACTGAAACTGAAGAGGCAACTACTTTCCGTAAAATATTACGTGGCGCAGGTTTATTGACTCGTGATGCTCGTATAGTTGAACGTAAAAAAGTTGGTCGTACTAAAGCGCGCAAAGGGAAACAGTTCTCTAAACGCTAATTTTTGCACTTATGCTTATTATGTCCTCTTAGAACGAGTTTGTTCTATATGGGGGATCGTCTAATGGCAAGATCGCGGACTCTGACTCCGTTAATCTAGGTTCGAATCCTAGTCCCCCAGCCAATAGTGATTACAAAATAAAATAGCATTAGTAAATAACAATTCATAAGGAGTAATATCGATGGCATTTAAACACTCAACCATGACTCTGTACTCTGATGCACTAAATATTGCCAGTCATCGAGTAAGAATAGTGCTCGCAGAAAAAGGGATCGCTGTTAACATTATATATGTTGATAGCAATAACCCATCCGAAGATCTATTAACCGTAAACCCATATAATTCCTTACCCACTCTAGTAGATAGAGATTTGGTGCTTTATGAACCAAACATTATTACTGAGTATTTAGATGAACGGTTCCCTCACCCTCCTTTGTTGCCAGTTTATCCGGTTGCCCGCGCAAAATGCCGCCTGATGATTTATCGAATCGAAAACGATTGGCTAACTTTGGTTGATGCAATTCAATCTGGCAAAAAAAATGAATCTGACGAAGCACGTAAAGATCTTTTTTCTCAGCTAACATCTATTGCCCCTGTATTTGATGAGGCTCCATATTTCTTAAGTGATGATTTTTCTTTAGCTGACTGCTGTTTGGCACCAATGCTTTGGCGATTAAAAGCATTAGAAATCGAATTGCCACCACAAGCTAAACCAATTAATGACTATATGAAACGTATTTTTGCTCGTGATTCGTTTCAAACAAGCTTATCTGATTCAGAGAGAGAGCTTAGGGAATAAACTTAATATAGCGATAAACCTATATGCAACAACAACCAATGTCTTCTGCCAAGCCGTATTTAATCAGAGCAATATATGAGTGGATTGCTGACAATGATTACACCCCATACATCTCTGTAGACACCAGCTACTCTAATGTAGATGTACCTAAGCAATATATTAAAAACGATAGTATTACTCTTAACATCTCTCCCATTTCTGCTCTTAAGCTTCTTATAGACAATGAAGCAATAACCTTTCAAGCGCGTTTTGGCGGAGTGCCTCATAACATCTATATCCCTATCTCAGCGGTAATAGCAATTTATACTCCAGAAAACGGTCAAGGGATGGCGTTTCCTAAAGAGGAATTTCCTGATAATGAGTTTACCTCGGAAGAAGTTAAAGCAGAGAAAAAGGCTAAAACGCCGTTTACAATTATATCTGGCGGAAAGGAATCTACCTAACTATTATCCAACCGATTATAAGTCTTGTCTTGGTAGGTGCAGGCTTTAGCCTGCATTGTCGATTGTCAGGACTTAATCCTTATTGATCACCCCATCTTTTGTTAAGTTAGTGTAATCACAAATGGCTATTGTATAGATCTGTTTTTTGCGTCGTCATTGCGAACCCAGCGTTTTGTGCTGGGTGAAGAAGCAATCCAGAAATATTTTTATTTTATAAAATCTATCCATTTAAAAACTAAATTTTAGATATAATTTCCTGGATTGCTTCGCCTGCGGCTCGCAATGACAGCAAGCCGATCTATTTATTTTCATTGCAAATTAATTTAAGAACTAAAAGGGGTCAAGTCCCAACTACTGACAACAAAGATAATTGTTAACCTGTTTCGTTGTAAGCAATTGGGACTTGACCCCTTATAATTTTCAAGCACGTTTCGGCGGTGTTCCTCATAACATTTATATTCCAATCTCAGCGGTAATGGCAATTTATGCCCCAGAAAACAGTCAAGGGATGGCGTTTCCTAAAGAGGAATTTCCTGACGATGACCAGTTTGCTCCAGAAGAAGTTGCATCAGAGAAAAGAAGCAAAACCCCCTTTAAGGTCATATCAGGCGGTAAAGATTAGGTAACAACTCCTCGACCCCTATTTCCATAAGGTTAGGGTCAAGTCTGCTATGTGAGTTGTCAAGCTATTTAAGCAAGACGATCCTGTAGGGTCATTTTATGACCCCAAATATTAACCGTTGATAACAGAAATTATTTTATTAAATTTTATTGTGTTATGTCTGTTCGAGTATTGGCTTAGTTGCCCTATCTGCTATTTGTGGTCAATTCCGTACAATCGCCACAAGTTGTTCTTTCGAACTCAAAAAGTTGGCGCCCCAAACTTTACAACGTGGTCAAAATTACTTCGCCACACGACTTGACACGAGGTCACCAAAAAACATCACAATTAAGATTTTAATT
>JAHIYS010000028.1 GCA_018814965.1 Gammaproteobacteria bacterium | reverse complement strand
TGCGCTGCAGCCTTAATCTGTTCATTACCTTTAATATCTTCTGAACCAATATTTAATAAAGCAACTTTTGGAGCAGGAATGTTATCTATAACTTTAGACAAAACTGTTCCCATAACAGCAAGTTGAAAAAGATATTCTGCTTTTGAATCAACATTAGCCCCAAGATCTAAGATATTAGTGCTTTTATTAGGGATCATCGTAGGAAATTGAGTGGTAATCGCTGGACGATCAATACCAGGTAACGTCTTTAGCACAAATCTTGCAGTAGCTACTAAAGCACCAGTATTACCTGCGCTTACACAAGCATCTGCAACCTTTTCTTTAACTAAATTGATTGCTACCCGCATAGAGGAATCTTTTTTAGTACGCAATGCCTTGGATGGTAATTCATCCATAAAGACTTCTTCAGAAGCATGTCGCACTATAATACGGCTTTTTAGGTCATCACGATCTTGATCAGCTATAGCGGCGTTTAGTATTTCTTGGTTACCGACAAGAATTAATTCTACATTTGGGTGTCTTGCTAATAAGCGAAAAGCAGCTGGGACCGTAGCACTGGGCCCAGTATCTCCGCCCATAGCATCCACTGAAATCGTTATCTTTTCCAAGGTTACTACTCTTCTGTATCAGCATCAGTTGTTTTAATTGGCTTTGGAGCCACAACTTGACGACCACGATAATACCCATCTTTGGTCATATTATGCCGAAGGTGGGTTTCACCAGTGGTTTTATCAGATGAAAGGGTTGGACCAGTTAACGCACTATGCGCACGACGCATACCACGCTTAGACCTTGTTACTCTACTCTTTTGAACTGCCATTTTGCCTCCAATATCAAATAAATCAAAACACCTTTTTGATTTTGCACTGAGAATAAATCCCACCGCTCGCCCAACACGGGCATGTATGTATTTTATATGTTTATTGTCCCCGCGCAAAATACCCGCCTCGTTAAAAACTGAGACCGCAAGGAATAAATTTAAAAATCAATACTAACTGTAGGAATTTACTATGTCAAAATTAATATAGCAAAAGCTCCAAACAATCACAAAAACGACATAACTCATTATATTTAAAATATTTTTACAAATAGTTATTGATTTAATCCTTAATTTACACTTAAAAACACCTATCTCTACTGAGTTAATTTAAAACTTGTGACGATAGATCAAATTCTAACTATATATAGCAACTATAACAGCCGCACCAAAATATCTTTAAGCTCATTATCTAGCTCAGCAGAAAAGCTAACCTCTTCACCATTTTCCCAACAAAAACTTATTTTTTTGGAATGTAAAAATAGGCGCTTTATACCTATTTTTTTCATTTTGTTGTTGAATTCAGCATCAGTATATTTTTGATCACCAGCTATTGGATGACCTATATGTGCCGCATGAACCCGAATTTGATGAGTACGACCGGTTTTTAATTCCGCTTCAAGCAAAGAAACCTCTTTACCAATTTTTATGGGACGGAAAATAGTTATAGATTTTTTTCCCTCTTCGTCAACCATAACCATCCGCTCACCGGACTGTAGTTGGTTCTTTAAAAGCGGGGCATCAACAATACGCTCTCCACCACTCCAAACCCCTTTCACTAATAAAATATATTTTTTCGAAATCTTTCCATCAAGAGCCAATTGATGCAACTGGCGCAAAGCAGTTCTTTTCTTCGCTAAAATTAAACAACCTGACGTATCACGATCAAGCCGATGAACGAGCTCTAAAGTCTTCAAGTCACTTCTAGCTGCACGTAAAATCTCAATAACCCCAAAATCAATCCCACTTCCACTATGCGAGGCAATTCCTGAAGGTTTATTAATGACAATTATTTCACTATCCTCAAAAACAATTGAATTTAATAACAATTTAACCAAATCAGCGCCTGGTTTACGTACTGGCACCTCTTCGGCCCAAAAAGGCGGGATCCTAATCAGATCATTTGGTTGTAATTTATATAAAGGTTTGACCCTTTTCTTATTAACTCTTACTTCCCCACTGCGCAACATTCTGTAAATTCGGCTTTTAGGGACATTTTTTAGTCTATTAAATAGAAAGTTATCCAGCCGTTGAAGGGCCGATTCTTCATCAATGGCCAAAATATATGCTTTATTGTTTACTAGCTTGCTTTCTGACGACACGATTATGACCCCTATCAATTTAGTTTTTAAACAAAACTCACAAACTTTGTTGCATTTTTTTAACTTTAATAGTACCTTAGCACCCAACTATGTGATTGGTTAAAAGAATTACAGTTATTATATAACTTACTGATTGTGCAATTTTTTTATATAAATAGAACACCAAAAAAATCATAGTTTAAAAACAGCGAGGGTTACAAAAAAATTTAATCTAAAACTTACAAATTTAGACTAAAGAACCCCTCTAATAAATTTAAAACATAACGGCACATTTTTAAAAGTAACCATTCAAGGCAGACTTTATATAGCATAGCTTATATAAAATTGGTAACGAAATCACAAAGAAAGACAAATAAAGTTGCTATAAGTAGGATTTGCCTGCTGGGATCTTGAAAGTGCCCACTAAAATAAGAGTTAATTACAATGAATAAAATGCTTATTAGCGCAACTCAAGCGGATGAGGTGCGTGTTGCTTTAGTTAAGGGAGATAATCTGTATGATCTTGATATTGAACAACCTGGATTTGAACAAAAAAAAGCTAACATATACAAAGGTCGAGTCTCTCGCGTTGAACCCAGCCTAGAGGCTGCTTTTATTGACTATGGCGCTGATCGCCATGGTTTTCTACCTTTCAAAGAGATCGCCAGATCTTACTTTAAACCAGAACTAGCCAATGAGTCATTTTCTCGCCTAAGCATTAGAGATGCCCTAAAAGAGGGGCAAGAGATAATGATTCAAATCGATAAGGAGGAACGCGGCAATAAAGGAGCAGCCCTCACCACTTTTATTAGTTTAGCAGGATCATACTTGGTTTTAATGCCAAATAACCCTCGCGTTGGAGGAGTTTCTCGTCGCATTGAAGGTAAAGAACGCGATGAAATGAGAGACCTCTTACACAATCTAAATGTCCCTGATGGGATGGGATTAATCGTTCGTACCGCTGGCGTAGGAAAATCTTTGGACGAATTAAAATGGGATTTGGACTCTCTCCTAAAAAGATGGCAAGCAATCGAGGCCGCTCTTACAGAAAACGCTGCTCCATTTCTCATCTACCAAGAAGGTGACGCTGTAATGCGCGCTATTCGTGATTATTTACGTCGAGATATGGTAGAAATCCTAGTTGACTCACCAGAGCTATTTGAAAAAACCAAAAAACATATCGAACAGGTAAAACCTGAATTTATAGATAAAATTAAGCTATACCAAAGCAAAGTCCCTCTATTTAGCTTTTATCAGATTGAAAAACAAATCGAAACCGCTTATCAACGAGTAGTTAGATTACCTTCTGGCGGCTCAATATCTATTGATCATACAGAAGCACTTGTAAGCATTGATGTTAATTCCTCCAAAGCAACTGGCGGCGGTGATATTGAAGAAACAGCCTCAAACACCAATCTTGAAGCAGCAGAAGAGGTTGCACGTCAGTTACGATTACGTGATATCGGCGGATTGATAGTTATAGACTTTATCGATATGTCACAAATAAAACACCAACGTGAAGTAAGTCATCGCTTGAAAGAAGCATTAGAACATGACCGTGCACGGGTACAAGTAGGACATATAACACGCTTTGGTCTTCTAGAAATGTCCCGTCAACGTCTACGCTCTCATTTGGGCTCAGCAATTCAAGTTCCATGCCCACGCTGTGATGGACAAGGAACCATTAGAAGCATTGAATCATTAGCATCCTCAATCATAAGAGTTATAGAAGAAGAAGCAATAAAAGATGACACCTCAGAAATTCAAATACAATTACCTATAGATTTAGCTACTTTTATTTTAAACGAACGTCGCGATGTTATAGTAGAACTCTCTAAACGTCAGGGTGTTAGCGTTACAATTTTACCAAATCAATATCTGGACACGCCTCAATACAAAATCAAAAGGATTCGAGTAAGTGAAACCTTTAAAAATAAAGGGGCAAGCTATAAATTAATTGAGACTCCAGAGACCAAAGCTCCAGAAAAAAGAGAAACAGCAAGTCGTACCATTACACAATCTGCCATGGTTTCAAATGAAACAAAGAAATCTGAAAGCAAAAAAGGTATATTCAGCGAAGTAAAAAGTATTTTTAGCAAGCTGCTAAAACCAAATAAAACAGCTAAAAAAACTTCCGAGCCATCTTCTACCACTAAAGCAACACCCTCCTCTACAACCAGCTCTTCAACAAGCACGTCACCAGCAAGAAGGAGACCTCCTGTACGCAATAATGCTAAAAAATATCATCGCGGCCCTAACGATCGCAAACCTCAAAACCGCACCGGTGATCGCAGACCACAAAACACTAAAAGCTCTACAAGCAATGCACAAAGGATAAAAAAGTTTACCCCGCCACCAGCAACCGATACCTACCCTGAAATAACTTCAGAAAGAATAAAAGAAGATATCTCATTGAAGGTAGAAGCACCACAAGCATTAGAGATACAACACCCAAAAAAAGCACCTGAACCAAATGGGAATGTAAGCATCAAATCTAATGTGGTTGAATCTAAAGATCCAAAAAATATCGAAGAATAAATAATATAAAAAATTTAAACTTTGTTAAATAGGAGACAATACAATGTCATTAACAATAGCAGTTCCAAAAGAAACTAAAGAAGGTGAACTTCGCATTGCAGTAACACCAGCTTTGGTTAGCAGACTAACCAAACTTGGCGCAACTGTAAAAATACAACATGATGCTGGGGTTGGGATTCATGCGCAAGATGAGTTATATAAAAACACCACTATTTCTTCTGATCTAAAAGATCTTTGCGCAGATAGTGATGTGGTTATAAAAGTACAACCACCAACCGATGCCGAAGTAGAGAAAATGAAAGATAACTCTGTGTTAATCTCTTTTTTGTATCCTCATCTTAACCCAGACACCATAAAGAAATTACTTGATAAAAAAATTACTAGTTTCGCTATGGAGCTTATCCCTCGTATTTCACGAGCACAAGATATGGATGCTCTTTCCTCACAAGCAACTATAGCTGGATATAAAGCGGTATTGCTTGCTGCTGATAATAGCAAATTCTTTTTCCCAATGTTAACTACTGCTGCTGGCTCAGTTCGCCCTGCTAAAGTATTTATTATCGGAGTTGGTGTTGCTGGTTTACAAGCAATTGCAACCGCAAGACGTCTTGGCGCTCAAGTAACCGCTTATGATGTTCGTCCTGACACCAAAGAACAAACCGAATCATTAGGAGCTAAATTCTTTGATACCGGAGTACAGGCTGTTGGTGAAGGTGGTTATGCTCGCGAGTTGACTCCAGAAGAAAAAACTCAACAAGCAGAAGCCTTAAAAAAACATATATCTACTTGTGATGTGGTTATTACTACCGCAGGTGTTCCTGGAAAACCAGCACCAAAGATTCTCACAAAAGAGATGGTAGAAGCGATGAAACCAGGTGCTGTGATCGTAGATATTCTCGCTGATATGGGCGGTAACTGTGAGTTAACCAAACCAGGTGAAACCATTAATTATAAAGATGTTACTATTGTAGGGCCAATCAACATTCCAAGCAGCATGGCAATTCATGCTAGTGAGATGTATTCCCGCAATTTAATCAATCTATTGGGCTTAATGATTAAAGATAATGCATTAACCCTCGATTGGAATGACGAGATTATCTCTGGTGCTGTTGTAACTCATGATGGCGTAATTAAAAACGAGATGGTACAAAAATTATTATAGGAGATGGTTATGACAATTGACGGCTTTACAGCAATTTATATATTTACTCTGGCAGCTTTCGCTGGATATGAAGTTATCAGTCGCGTCCCAGTTATATTACATACGCCACTAATGTCAGGCTCTAACTTCATTCATGGTCTAGTATTAATTGGGGCGGTTATTGCTCTTGGTTATGCTACGACAACAACTGAAATAATAATCGGATTTATCTCAGTATTACTAGCAACTGGTAATGCTGTAGGTGGTTATGTGGTTACAGTAAGAATGCTAGAAATGTTTAAGAGCAAAACTAACGTCAACAAAGAATAAAGGTGATAACAATGAGTGATATTATTATTCAAACAGTTTATTTTGCTGCAGCCATATTGTTTATATTAGGGCTAAAGCGAATGAGTTCCCCTAAGACCGCAACTAGTGGTGTTGAGTGGGCTGGTATTGGTATGGTGCTTGCAGTAATAGTCACCTTCTTTTTCCCAGGGATTCATAACCTGTGGTTGATATTTACCGCAATAGCCATTGGTACAGCAATTGCTTGGGTTGCAGCCAAGAAAGTAGAAATGACAGCGATGCCTGAAATGATCGCCATGTATAATGGTATGGGTGGTGGTGCAGCAGCTGGTATTGCCGCAGTAGAGCTACTTAAACTCTCAACTGATGCTGGCGCAACCATGTCAGTAACGATATTCTCCTTAGCGATTATAGGAGCTTTAATCGGTGGAATCTCATTTTCTGGAAGTATCTTAGCTTTTTTCAAACTTCGTGATTGGTTAAAAAACATTTATTTCCCGATGCAACAGATCATCAATCTAAGCGTATTAGCGATTGCGATCATACTAGGTGTGTCATTCTTCTTCTGGCATTCAAATACTATATTGATCTCATTCTTTGCAGCCAGTTTAGCTTATGGTGTTTTAATGACTATGAGTATTGGTGGCGCAGATATGCCAGTTGTAATTTCGCTTTATAATGCGTTTACTGGTCTTGCTGTAGCATGTGAAGGTTTTGTGCTAAGTAATATGGCGATGATCATTGCAGGTACCTTAGTAGGGTCAGCTGGTACTTTGTTAACCTTGCTCATGGCTAAAGCGATGAATAGATCGTTAAGCAACGTATTGTTCGCCCGTTTTGGTGGCAGCAGTGGTGGAGCAGCAGTTGAAGGGACCTCAAAATCGATGGAAGTTGAAGATGCAGCTGTAATGTTAAATTACGTTAGCAGAGTGGTTTTTGTTCCAGGTTATGGAATGGCAGTAGCCCAAGCACAACAAAAAGTGTGGGAATTAGCTTCTCTTCTTTTAGATAAAGGTATAGATGTTAAATTTGCTATCCATCCAGTCGCAGGAAGAATGCCAGGACATATGAACGTACTTCTTGCTGAAGCTGGTGTTCCATATGACTATATTTTAGATATGGAAGATATCAACAATGACTTCCCAACCACTGATATTGTAATTGTTTTAGGCGCTAATGACGTTGTAAATCCAGCGGCTAGAACAGACAAAACCAGTCCAATTTATGGTATGCCAATTTTAAACGTTGATTATGCTAAGCAGATATTTGTAATCAAACGCGGTAAGGGCAAAGGTTATGCTGGAATTGAAAACTTATTGTTCTTTGATGACAAGTGCCGAATGGTTTATGGCGATGCTAAACAAGTTATGGCCAAAATGATTCAGACTTTAAAAGAACAGGATTAGTTTTGGTTTTCAGAGCCAATGGAGAACTTCCCCATTGGCTCCTTCTTTTATAGATTGAACATATCTGTTTAGATAGTACTTCTATGATGAGGGGTTACATTGCGGTTTTCATCTGCTTTCTCATCAGGACCAAATCCGTTGATACATGACCTAAGCCATAATTAGCATGTGGCCAATAAAAAAGCGTTGCCTTTATTAGATT
>JAHIYS010000001.1 GCA_018814965.1 Gammaproteobacteria bacterium | reverse complement strand
TTCAGCACGCGAAAGCTGCTGGTGTGCCGTTAGTGGTTGCAGTTAATAAAATGGATAAGCCAGAAGCTGATCCAGAGCGGATTAAAAATGAGCTAACTAAATATAATATCGTTCCAGAAGAGTGGGGCGGAGATACTATTTTCCAGAAAATTTCTGCAAAAACTGGTGAAGGTGTTGATAGCCTTTTGGAGTCTATTTTAGTTTTAGCAGAAATACAGGAATTAAAAGCGCCAGTTAGTTGCACTGCTCGTGGCGTTGTAATTGAAGCACATTTAGATAAAGGTCATGGGCCGGTAGCTTCAATTTTGGTTCAAAGAGGAACATTGCGTCAAGGTGATGTTTTACTTGCTGGTTTGTATTACGGCAAAGTGCGCGCCATGTTTGATGATGCTGGTAAAAAAGTTACCCAAGCTTTGCCATCAATTCCAGTTGAAGTATTGGGTTTGTCAGGGGTTCCTGGCTCGGGTGATGAGGCGGTTGTAACTACCAATGAAAGAAAAGCTAGAGAGATAGCTTTATTCCGTCAAGGTAAATACCGTGATGTTAAATTGGCTAAACAGCAAGCAGCTAAATTAGAAAATATTTTAGTTCGGATGCATGAAGCTGGGGCTAAGGTTTTAAATATTGTTCTAAAAACCGATGTTCATGGATCTAGCGAAGCTATTAGTGATACGCTAAATAAAATTGTTTCTGATGAGGTTAAAATCAAAATTGTAGCCAGTGGTGTAGGTGGAATTACCGAATCAGATATTAATTTGGCTTTAGCTTCAGATGGTATTGTTATCGGATTTAATGTGCGTGCTGATGCATCTGCTAAGGTTTTGGCTGAAAGAGAGGGAGTTGATCTACGTTATTATAGCGTTATTTATAAATTAGTTGATGATATTAAAGCAGCTTTAACTGGTATGCTTGCTCCTAAGTATGAAGAACAAATTATGGGACTTGCTGAAGTTCGTGAGGTTTTTCGTTCCTCAAAGTTTGGCACCATTGCTGGGTGCATGGTATTAGAGGGAACAATTAAGCGTGGTAGTAAGGTTAGAGTGTTGCGTGATAATGTGGTTATTTATGATGGTGATTTGGAATCTCTACGTAGATTTAAAGATGATGCTGCTGAAGTTCGCCAGGGTATGGAATGTGGTATTGGAGTTAAAAATTACAACGATATAAAAGTTGGCGACCAGTTTGAGGTTTATAAGAGTATATTGGTTAAGCGTACGGTAGAGTTATAGTAGCGATAAATCGTTTGTTATAATCAGATAAACCCTGGCATTAATGTTTCCGATAAGGTGTTTAAATTTATTGGTATCTGCTTTTGTCAGGGTGTCAAAAAGTGGTATTTCAGCAAGTTCTTTAATCCCCAAAACAATATGGTTTCTTATTTAAGCAAAGGTAATCCATCATAATCCATTGAGATTGCTTCGCCTTCGGCTCGCAATGACGCTTATTACAAGGCTGGCTCCTTAAAATATCATTGCTCTTAAAGCTGCATCGGTGACTGGAGTTAGTGTTTCTATGTCATTGCGACGTGGCAATCTGGGTGATCCAAGCCATTTTTTTGTTGTGTTCGGCAAAAGCAATATTTTTTGTCATACCGGCGAAAGCCGGTATCCAGAAAATTCAGTAAATTAGCAGAAGTAGTGATGCAAAAACTTTTGAGTTTTAGTGGACATTTACGAGATTGCCGCGTCGTTCGCCATGCTCACTCCTCGCAATGACGTTTTGAGTGTGTCATTGCTGTAAGAGTTGCGTCGGCGCAATAACAAAGCCTGACTTTAGCAGGTTCAGAATAATTCTATGTGGCTTCTAAAAAACGTTTAGCCCAAGAAGTGTTTCCTATATAGTTACAAATCTTTTCTGATCCATAATAGTAGCACCACTTGGTAAATGAGTTGACTAATTTATTGGTTTCAATTGATTTGATAATAATGGATCTATATGCGGTGTTTATATCAAAGTTACCACCATCTTCAATGCTTCTATTATCGAAAGTTTGTCCTGGATATTTTTTTTCATAAGCTTTTTTTTGTTTTTCTAATTGGCGCTCAACTAACCAGTTGAATGAAGGGCCATCTGAGTTACCATATTTTAAAAGATCTCTTTTTTGGGCTGTTTCTCTTCCATTAGTATCAAGCATATGTTTACGGGTAAAGATTCTTGCGTAGTGCCTGGCTCCTGCTGCAGTCTGAGCATACTCTTTTAGAGTAATCTCATTATTTAAAAGCATAGTATCAAGTTGACTTATCATTGGTGCAAGTGCAGATAAAAATGAATTATACCAGAACCTGGTTATCGAGTTATTTACTTTGTAGTCAGAATCTTCTGTATATTTACTTGGAATAAAATCGCTGAATGCCTTTTTCGTATCTTTATCCGCTACTTCTTTGCAAATGGCCACTGTTTTAGCTAGGAGGTTGTTATCTGTGCTATTTTGTTTATCGGAGTATACGCTGGAGATCTCTAGTATTTCAGGTGCATTAAGATCAAGGATAACAGAGTCACTTGCATATCCAATATGGGCGCAAAGCATAATCAAAATAAAAAAGAATAATTTTTTACTCATAGCATCCTCTTTATAAACAGTTAATAAAATTTAGTAAATAATCTCAAGAATTAATGAAGTTATCAGCAAGCAAAATGATTATCTAATATATATTCAAATTGCGCTTTAAAATCTTCTGGTTTCATGCTTGCTACTTTTGCAATATTCTTTAGGCGCTCACCTTCGAAATCTTCTTTTTCAAGGCGGATCATATATTTTCTTGCTACCTCATAGGTTTCTGTGCGGATGTTTACTTGCCTGGTTTTTATTTTGCCTGTGGTGTCATCAATCATTTCGACAAATGGTATTGGTTTAATATTCCCCTCATAAAAAACTATCATTGAACCACTGCCACCTTTTAGTAAGTACCGTACCGCACCATATCCAAGGTACCTTGTATATTCCATATCAAAAGGTATGGGATCTGCTGCGCGTAATTCATATCCAATGTTTTTATTGACTATGCTTGTGTTAATTCCCATTGACTGAAGGTTTTTCTTAACAAGATCTTTAAGGATTTTTCCTAATTGGACCTCTGATAATTTGATATCCCCTTTTTCATTTCTTTTTATATCTCCATATTTGCTTAGTTCTTCAATATCAAATCGTTCAGATATTCCTTCGGCAAGTACTGCCACCCCATAATCTTTACCCATAGATAAGCGTTTAATGATTGCACCAGTCAATGTATCTGCAACTTTTTTAAAGGATAGCTTACCAGTTCCGAATTCTTCAGGTATCAGTGATATTGTTGCTCCAGAGGCTTCTCCCATGCCTAAGGCGAGATAACCAGCATGACGCCCCATAACGGTTATAAAGTACCATCTTCCTGTGGTACGAGCGTCTTCGATAAGGTTGTTAACGATAGAAACACCAACATGACGAGCTGTTTGGTAGCCAAATGTTGAGAATCCTCCTGGGAGAGGTAGGTCATTATCGATAGTTTTAGGAGCATGGACAACACTAATTGCACCACGAGACTCTTTCTCGATCCAATTAGCCATATAAAGGGTGCCGTCACCGCCAATTGTTATAAGATATTTTATTCCAATATCTTTTAGGGAGGCCATTAGGGTCTTAAATTTTGCCTTAGCATTTTCTGCGGTATCACGTGAAGTGCGCAGAATAGAGCCACCGGTATCGTGAATTCTAGAAACGTTGCATATTGTAAGTGGGAGGAGATTTTTTTGACCCTCTAAAAGGCTTTTAAAGCCACCGATGATCCCTATAACCTCCTTACCTTGATTCACTGCTTCGATCACTGCAGCGCTGATTACACCATTGATGCCAGGGGCAGGACCGCCGCCGACAATAATACCAATCCGTTCTTTTTCCTTAATTGAATTATTATTCATTTTTTCTCCTTTCCTTAGTATTACCAACCTGTTAGTACGGTTAGAGTTAATCGCCAATCTCCATTTATTTCCAATAACTTTTAAACTGGTGGGCCCACTAGGACTTGAACCTAGGACCAATGGATTATGAGTCCACTGCTCTAACCAGCTGAGCTATGAGCCCTTCTACTTAATGTTATTAATATACAAATGGTTAGTATGTTTGTCCAGTTATTTTAGTCTAATTTGTTGGTAACATGCCAGTTGTCCGGTCTAAGTAACACGCGAGTTGTCCGGTTTTAATTTTGATAAGGTACTGATTTTCAAGATTTAGGAGAAGATCAGTGAAATTAAAACGTAGTCAAGTGTTGTAGGAGATCAGGCGCATGAAATTTGAAGAGGTATGTGAATTACGTAATGAAAGTCGTATTACTATAGAAGAGGCAGCAAGAATGTTTTTTATTTTAGAGCTATTTCCAAAACCCATTCTTAATTATTTATTAATAAATTTAAATATAGTAGTTACAACTTGCTACTATTTCGG
>JAHIYS010000004.1 GCA_018814965.1 Gammaproteobacteria bacterium | reverse complement strand
CTTCAAAAGGCTAAGATTGCATCTCTTCTTAGCGTGGCAAAACGCTATCGTCGTTTTCCCATTTTTACCGGTAGCGCAACGTTAATTAATGTTCTTAACATGCAATCAGTAACTATTTTTCTAGCTTTTTTGTATGAACCTCGGGTGGTTGGTTTGTTTGGATTGGCAACTAGATTATTGGGTATCCCAGTAACATTAATCGCCATGTCAATAAGCCAGGTTTTATTTATGAAGATAGTTGGACTGATCAAAACAGATGCTAAAATGTTGCCTAAGGTTTTTTTAGAGATGACTCGAATATTAACTTTTATCTCTTTTCCTGTTTTATGTTTATTTATGTTTTTAGGCACAGGGTTAGTTGGATTGATATTTGGAAAAGAGTGGGGTGAGGCTTCTTTGTATTTAAGAGTAATGGTGGTCATGTCATTTTTTCAAATTGTTGCGGAACCATTAGGTCCTGTACTCATAGCTCTTGAAAAGCAACGGTTACATTTTTTGAGAGAAGTGTTTCATATGATCCTTATACTACTGGTATTTGGCGCGGCATATATTTTTAAATTTAAGGTGATGTTTTTTTTAAGCGTTTTTGTTGGCGCTGAAGTCTTTTATTATGTTTTACATCTATTGATTTCATGGATGGCAATAAAAGTGTATTTAAAAGAAACATTGCCGCAAGAATAGTTCTCTGTGTTCGTGCGCAGATAAACTTATTGCATGCTACCAATTTTATGATATAAGATGTACCCTCATTTTTTATGAAGTTATATTTGAATAAGAAATATATTGTCTGCTGTATAAGAGAAAATTGTTAATAATGGAAATAGACTGACTTTAATGCGAAAGACTTCCATTGTCCAAATAACCAGAAGATGTTTTTATTTATATTGACTATAACGTGATGATTGTATGAAAATTATACTAATAGAAGATTATTTCTCAGAGAAGATGGGGTATTCTGAGAATTGTTTGCCAAAGGTTCTTAGTGATTTAGGCCATGAGGTTCATGTTGTTACTTCGAATCTTCAAGTTTATGGTAATCTTCCTAATTATAATGAAACCTATGGATGTTTTTTAGGTCCTGCTGTGCAGCCATGCGGCGTAAAAGAAATGGGAGGATATTGGCTCCATCGATTGCCGCATAAGTTGTGGTTTGGATATGTAAATATTTGTGGTTTGATCAAGAAAATACGAGAATTGGATCCAGATGTTGTGCATGTATTTAATTGCGTATCAATTAATGCACTTAAGCTTGCATTATTTTGTAATGTCTCTAGATATAAACTTTTTACTGGTTGTCACCAGAGTTTGTGTGTTACCAAGCCTTATTTGAGTAAAGAAGGTATCAGTTTTAAAAAAATGGTTTATTTCGTTACCAGGACTATTCCGGGTTGGGTCGTTAGTTTGTTTACAAAGCGATGTTTTGCGATAACTCCTGATTGTGCTGAGGTTGCTAATAGATATTATGGGATAAAAAAGAGCAAGATAAAAACGATATCTCTTGGGGCAGATACAGAATTATTTACTCCTCTTGATGATGACTCAAGCCAAAGAGAGCGTCTTGAGATACGAAAAATTCTTGGTATAGGAGATTCTGATATTGTATGTATCTATACTGGAAGGTTCTCACTTGAGAAAGACCCACTTATTTTAGCGCGGGCTATTTTTTTGCTGAGACAAAATGGTTTGCCCTATAGCGCTATTTTTATCGGAGATGGAGTTCAAAAAAGAGAGATACAGAATTATCAAGGTTGTATAACTATTCCTTTTGTTCCTTACTCTGATTTGCCTAAGTATTATCGTGCGGCAGATATTGCTGTTTGGCCTAAACAAGTGACTATATCGATGTTTGATGCAGCTTCTTGTGGCATTCCTCTTGTTGTAAGTGATTTGATGGGGGAGCCTGACAGGGCAGAGGGTAATGGTGAATTTTATCGAGATAATGATGTGGATGATCTAGCGCGTGTTCTTGGTGGTTTGAATTCAGCAGATATACGCTGTAAACTTGGAAAGGTAGGCAGACTAAAAATGCTTGAAAAATATAGTTGGTTGCATATAGCGAAAGAGATTTTAAAAGAATATGACTCTTCTATGATAAAGTCGGGTAGGCTATAGTTCGACGTTTATATTTTTTAGATTGCTTAGTTGTTTTTGAAGATAAGGTTTTTAATGGAACTGTATTAAGGAATATATTTAATGTATGTGTAGTATTTGTGGATAATTTAACTAATTTAGGTGAATTATGAGTTGTAAAAACGATAACCGTAATTATATATGGACGTCAGAATATTGCCTCAGGGAGAGGGAGTATCAATGTATTAAGGAGTGGGTGAAGCCTGGTGCAAGGTTTATAGATTTAGGGTGTGGTAATGGTGATATGCTTGAGAGGTTATCTAAAGAAAAAAATATAGATGGTTTCGGTATAGAGCTGACAAAGAGTGGGGTGGATATTTGCCAAGCAAAAGGACTTAAGGTAGAGCAAGGATCTATAGATGCCCCATTGAGTAATATTAAAGATAAGTCATTTGATATTGCTATATGTAATATAACTCTGCAGATGGTTGTCTATCCAGAAATTGTTTTAAGAGAGATGAAAAGGATTTCCAAATTTCAGATTGTATCATTTCCAAATTTCGCCTATTTTTTACAGAGGTTAGAGTTACTTTTCATGGGCAGGATGCCAAGAAGGCTTCTTGGTGGTTATGATTGGTACAATACTGGACATCTTCACCAATTTTCCATATTAGATTTCAAAAATATAGTTAATACGATAGGGTTTGTTATAAAAGATGAGGCATATATAGTTTCTAAATATAAGCTACCAAAATGGTTTTTTCCGAATATTTTTGCATCTGAAGGTATTTTTCTGTTGGCGGAAAAGTAAATATGAGCATAGTAATATAATCAGATAACCTGATGTTTAATCAAGGTATGTTTTGTGTATTATGTTTAAAAATTAACGTAAATAAAAATGCGCGAATTATCAAGTCAAATTATAATTAATTCAAATGATCCCAAAAGCACCTTTTTTGAAGATTGTTTGCTGCTTTTATATATATTAGGATTTGTTGGTTTTGGGTTGGTGTCTTTTTTGCCGGATGTTGTTGGAGTGGATTCGCGTGTTGTAACTGTTCCGTTTCGTTTATTTGTCCTTTTATTATCCTTGGGTATCATTTTGGCCGCACTTTTACAGCGCAAGATGTGTTTTAATATGGGTTTTAAATTATTTATAGTCTTTTGGATGTTTTATTTACTAAGAGTGTTTTTTTACTTTTTGTCTCCCGATCTTGAAATAGAGCATTTTGCTGAAAGATATCTTTTGTTTGCAGTGGTGGTATCAGTGATTCCATCGCTGGCTTTCTTTGCTTGTATTAGAGAAGTCTTTTTACGTCGTATTGAGGTTATTTTGTATTCCTGCCTGTCTTTGATAGTCATAGTTAGCATACTTCTTTATTTAAGAAGTGGTGTACCTGTTGATCGCTTAACAGGTAACTCAGCACAAAATCCAATAGAATTTGGCCATATCTCAGTATCTCTGATTTTTTTGAGTTTGTTATTTATTTTTGAAGGAAAGGGCTCCTTTTCTTTTAAAAAAATAGTTAGTTTGATAATGTTGTTTTTTGGTATTGGCGGCCTTGTTCTTTCAGCGTCGCGAGGGCCTTTGATGTCACTGATTGTCGTAATAGTGGCATTGTTGATTTTTTCAAAAAAACGCATAACTAGTCCTAAATTAGCGAATTTATTTTTCTTATTTATAGTTTTAGTGATTCTAATTCCTATTGTTGTTTCTGTCGCCCAAAATCAAGGGGTTTTTGTAGCACATGTTTTTGATTTGCCGTGGGTTGAAACTTTCAGCTCCAGCGCACTTGATATCCGTATTGTTTTGTGGAAGGCGGGTCTAAAGGTTTTTTTAAACAATCCTATTTTCGGAGATTTCTTTTCATTTTTTGGCTTTGAATATCCACATAATATAGTAATAGAAGCATTTTCTTCGGCAGGGATTTTTATGGGAATTATGCTAATTGTTTTGATTATACATGGTGTAACTAGGGCAATTCGCTTGATTAAGTTAGGTATTAACACTCAATGGTTGGGGCTGTTATATTTGCAATTTTTGATTGGCTCCATGTTTTCCGGTTCATTGTGTACCAGCGACCATTTTTGGTATGCCTATGCGTGTGTGATAGCTGCTTGTAGTGCTAGCAAAAAAACTGCAACATTAGATAAACATCGAATAAATTCCTGAAATAACCGTAAAATCAAAATGTTATATAGGCATATTAGCTTCTGTCGGCATTAAAATGATGTCGTTAGTTTGTGGATTTTTATGGGTTATATATTGGTAAATCGTCGGAAATTTAGGTATCTTTGTAGGTGGGATTGCCTCGTGGTGGGGTATGATTTTTGATTAATTGGTTATATATGGCATATATTTTAAACTTAAGAAAAATTTTAGAACCTAAAGGGAGCCTGGTTGTTATAGAGAAGGTTTTACCTTTTGATATTAAGAGGATTTACTATATTTATGATGTGCCTAAAGGAATTACAAGGGGAGGGCATAAACATCGTAAAAACATCCAAGCATTGGTATGTGTACGTGGTTCATGTGAAGTATTAGTTAGCGCTAATTTGACTCGTACCGCATACTTACTTGATAGTCCTGATAAATGTTTGATTCTTCAGCCGCAAGATTGGCATACGATGACAAATTTTACTGATAATGCAACTTTGATGGTTATGGCCTCTGAATATTATGATGTTAATGACTATGTGCTAGAGGAACCAACAAATGATTGAGTATGAAAACCTAGCCGAACTAAATAAATCTTTTTTTGCCGATTATATTGCTGTTTTTAGTAAAATATTGGAAGGGGGTCAATATATACTGGGCAATAATGTTTCTAATTTTGAGGCTGAATTTGCTAGATATGTTGGTAGCGAGAGGTGTGTAGGGGTTGCCTCTGGTCTTGATGCATTGGTTTTATCACTTAAAGCTCATAATTTTAAGGCGGGTTCAGAGGTCATAGTTCCTGCTAATACATATGTTGCTACTATACTATCAATTTTGCAATGTGGTCTAAAGCCGGTCTTGGTTGAGCCTGATATTTCTACGTATAACATAGATCCAACAAAAATAGAGGGAAAACTAACTGCCAAAACTACAGCCATCATGATTGTTCATTTATATGGAAAGTCATGCGATATGGATCCAATAATGGCAATTGTACAGAAACATGGTTTAGTATTGATAGAAGATTGCGCTCAAGCACATGGAGCAAAATATAAAGATAAGCAAGTTGGAGCTTTCGGTGACTGTGGTGCCTTTAGTTTTTATCCTACTAAAAATCTGGGGGCTATCGGCGATGCTGGTGCGGTCGTGACCAATTCTTCAGCTACAGCTGAGGTAATCAAAAAATTAAGAAATTATGGCTCTAGTGTAAAATATTATAATGACTATATAGGATATAATTCCAGATTAGATGAGATCCAGGCGGGTTTTTTATTAGTTAAGATTAAAAGACTTGATGAGATTAATTCTCATAAAAGGCGATTGGCCGAGATTTATTTGAGGGAGTTGAAAAATGATTTTATAAAACCCATAGTGCAAGATGGGTACTTTGATGTTTACCATATCTTCAATGTCAGACATCTCGAACGAGATAGATTAAAGGAATATTTACTCAAAAACGGAATTAACACTGCAATACACTATCCGGTGCCGCCTCATCATCAAAAAGCACTTATTGATATTTTAGGTGATTATAAATGTCCTATTTCAGAGTAAATTCATGAAACCACCTTGAGCTTGCCGATTTCTTTTTCTCATTCAGAAGAGGATATATTGCAAGTCATCGCGGTTATGAATCGATTTTAGAAGAGCTAAGATAAAAACTTGATATTGGTTAGATGTTGATTTCTATATTATTATAAGCTGATTTTTAGTATGAATAAAACTAAATACTTTTGTACCTCTTTTGACAGGCACTATTTTTCTAGGGCTTTAGCTCTTTATGGTTCGTTACTAAAACATTGCGGGGATTTTCATCTTTTTGCTCTTTGTTTGGATGAGGATAGTTATACCAATATGGCGAAGTTAGCTTTGCCGCAAGTTACTATTATTTTTTTGGGAGATTTAGAGAAAGCCAATTCAGATTTGCTAAATATCAAGAATACTCGCTCAAAAGTTGAGTATTATTGGACCTGTGGGCCGGTGTATATATTATTTATATTGGAGAATTATGCACAAGTAGATATTATTGCTTATCTTGATGCGGATATGTTTTTTTTCTCCGATCCTGAGTCCCTGTATGAGGAGTTTGGCGGTTATTCTGTTGCTATAGTTGAGCATAGATTTTCTTTTTTGAGGCAGCGTAAAGAAAAAAAGTTTGGAATATATAATGTGGGCGTTTTGATTTTTAGGCGAGATGAATATGCCATGGCGTGCTTGAGTTGGTGGCGTGATCGTTGTATTGAATGGTGTTATAGTATTTCATCAGAGGGTAGGTATGGAGACCAAAAATATCTCGATTCTTGGCAAAATAAATTTAAGAATGTTAAGGTTATTCAGCATAAAGGGGTTAATCTTGCACCATGGAATATTGCCAAATATAAAATCACTGAGCGAGATAATCGTTTGTGGATAGATGAGCAGCTGTTAGTATGTTACCACTTTGCAGGATTAAAAGAATTATGGCCATGGCTTTTTGATATTAATCTAGGCAGGTCTGGCGTTAGGCTTTCTGGTAAAATTAAAAAGAGAATTTTTGGGTTTTATATTAATGAATTGCAGAATCTTGATATTTATTCTTGTGGAGCTAAGAGTCTTAAAAAGTATAATTGGCAGCTTAATGGGTTTTTACGAGTGGTAAAGATATTGGGGGATACTTTTTTGAAGCTGGTACTTGGCTCTTATGTGATAGCATCGCGTAAGGAAAAATAGTTTTATTTTTTCGAAGTGGTTTTGTAAAAATATTTTACGCAACGATGGATCGGTATTTTGAGCGACAGGATTTACTTAAATATTATTGTTTTTAATTTAGATAAAGGGATAAAGGTGGCAGATGAAATTTATTAACAAAATATTGCTTATCACTGGAGGTACAGGCTCTTTTGGTACCGCAGTTCTAAACCGTTTCCTTGATTCCGATATTAAAGAGATCCGTATTTTTAGTCGAGATGAGAAAAAGCAAGAAGACATGCGGATTAAATATAGAAATGAGAAGCTGAAGTTTTATATAGGTGATGTACGTGATTACCGAAGTGTTTTAAATGCTGTGCGTGGGATTGATTATATTTTTCATGCTGCTGCACTGAAACAAGTGCCATCTTGTGAGTTTTATCCAATGGAAGCAGTTAAAACCAACATAATCGGTACTGATAATGTTTTAGAGGCTGCAATTCAGTGTGAAGTAAAGCGGATTATTTGTTTGAGCACAGATAAAGCAGTTTACCCCATTAATGCCATGGGGATTTCTAAGGCTATGATGGAAAAAGTCATGGTGGCTAAATCTCGAAATGTTGATGATAAAAAAACTATAATATGTGGGACCCGTTATGGAAATGTTATGGCTTCACGTGGATCAGTGATACCGCTTTTTCTAGAGCAACTACAGGCGAATAAGCCCATTACAGTAACTGATCCTGATATGACGCGCTTCATGATGACGCTCGATGATGCGGTTGATTTAGTTTTGTATGCATTTAAACATGGGCATAATGGGGATATTTTTGTGCAAAAAGCCCCCGCAGCTACTGTGAAAACTTTAGCGGAAGCGCTGTTTGATATATTGGATCAAAAAAAATCTAAGTTGAAAATTATCGGTACCCGTCATGGTGAAAAGTTATACGAGACATTGCTAAGCCGAGAAGAAATGGCCTGTGCAGAGGATCTGGGCCATTATTTCCGAATCCCTCCTGACTTACGAGACCTCAATTATGGTAAATATATAGATAGTGGCGAATTAAAAATATCGAAGTATGAAGATTATAATTCACATAATACTGAGCGGCTAGATGTTGCTGGTTTAAAAAAATTACTGCTTAAATTAGACCTTATTAGAGACCTGGTTTCTAAATAAGCAATATTAACTTTTGGTTTGGAATAATGTTATGAAAGTATTGATTACTGGTTCTGAAGGTTTTATTGGCAAGAATTTGGTTGTCAAACTGCAAGAGCTGCAAGAATATGAGATTGTCCATTTTGACGAAAAATCCTTAATCGAAGACTTGCGAAAAGAGATAGTTGATATTGAGTGTATTTTTCATCTCGCTGGTGTTAATCGCCCCCAAAATCCTGATGAGTTTGCTGCTGGCAATACTGATTTTACGCGAAAACTTTGTGATTTAATTATAGATTCTGAATGTAAAATACCAATAATATTTTCTTCTTCAATTCAAGCTGAGATTGATAATCCTTATGGAATTAGTAAATTAGAAAGTGAGCAAGTGTTATTAGACTATAGCATGAAGACAAATGTTCCAGTGTATATTTACCGATTGCCCAATGTGTTTGGTAAGTGGTGTCGACCAAATTATAATTCAGTCGTGGCTACTTTTTGTTACAATATTGCTAATGATCTGCCAATCCAAGTTAACGATCCAGATGCGTTAATTAATCTAGTGTTTATCGATGATGTTATTTCCTCATTTATTGGGATTTGTCGACAAATGTCTAAAGAAACCTATTGTAAGGTCGATCCAGTTTATTCAATAACTATAGGTGAATTAGCGGAGCAAATTAAGTCATTCAAGGAGAATAGAAAAACATTAGTTATAGGTGATGTTGGGGATGGATTGGTTCGAGCTTTATATTCTACATATGTTAGTTACCTTAAGCCACAGCAATTTTCCTACAATTTGTCCAAACACGAAGATCCTCGAGGTATCTTTGTCGAGGTATTAAAGACCCAAAAGTCTGGCCAGGTTTCTTTTTTTACGGCGTTACCAGGCATAACTCGAGGTGGACACTATCATCATACTAAAACAGAGAAATTTTTAGTTCTCAAAGGCAGGGCTAGATTTTGTTTTCGTAATATTCTAACTGATGAAAAATACACATACTGTGTTTCTGGTGATGTTCCAGAGATTGTTGAAACTGTGCCAGGATGGGCGCATGATATTACAAATATTGGTGATGATGAGATGATTGTTTGGATTTGGGCGAATGAGATTTTTGATAAACAACTTCCAGATACTATTGCAAGTACGGTGACATAATATGAAAAAACTTAAAGTTATGACAGTAGTTGGTACTCGTCCGGAAATTATTCGCTTGTCGCGAGTAATTGCAAAGCTTGATCAGTATTGTGAACATGTTTTAGTCCATACTGGCCAAAATTATGATTATGAGTTAAATGAAGTTTTTTTTCATGATTTATCTATACGAAAGCCGGATCATTTTTTAAATGCAGCTGGTAAAACAGCTGCAGAGACAATTGGTAAAGTTATTATTAATATTGATGATGTTTTAATGAAAGTTAAGCCAGATGCACTGTTGGTTTTGGGTGATACTAATAGTTGTTTGGTCGCTATTTCAGCCAAACGGCGACAAATCCCAATTTTTCATATGGAGGCTGGCAATCGTTGTTTTGATCTACGGGTTCCTGAAGAGATCAATCGGCGTATAGTTGATCATACGGCTGATATTAACCTTACATATAGCTCTATTTCTCGAGAATATCTCTTGAGTGAAGGAATATCTCCAGATCGTATAATTAAGACTGGTAGTCCAATGTTTGAGGTCTTGTCTTATTATAAAAAAGGTTTTGAAGCCTCAAATGTACTACAAAGTTTGGGATTGCAAAATGAAAAATATTTTGTTGTAAGTGCTCATCGCGAAGAAAATATTGATAAAGATCTTAATTTAATGAAGTTGGTTGGAGTTATTAATTCGGTAGCTGAAATATATAACGAACCTGTTATTATTTCAACTCACCCCCGTACCCAAAAGAGAATTGATGCAAAACAGGTGTCTTTTCATTCGCTAGTGAAATTATTAAAACCATTAGGTTTTCATGATTATATAAAATTACAGATATCTGCGCGAGCTGTTCTGTCTGATAGTGGAACAATCACCGAAGAGTCATCTATTCTAAATTTCCCAGCATTAAATATCCGTGAAGCACACGAGCGACCAGAGGGTTTTGAGGAGGCTTCAGTAATGATGACTGGACTTGAGGTTGATAGGGTATTGCAGGGGTTGGAGATTTTATCTAACCAGGGTCGAGGTAAAAACCGCGATTTAAGACTTGTGTCAGATTATGCAATGCCAAATGTTTCGGAAAAAGTAGTTAGAATTATTCAAAGTTATACCGATTATGTAAATCGATTGGTATGGAAAAAATTTAATAGGAATGCTTGATGCATATTCTTTTATTGACACAGTGGTTTGATCCAGAGCCAACTTTTAAAGGATTGGCTTTTGCTAAGGCATTGCAGAGTGCCGGACATCAGCTGGAGGTTATAACTGGTTTCCCTAACTATCCTGGTGGGAAAATATATCCAGGGTATAAAATGAGGTGGCGTCAGGTAGAAATTATTGATGGAGTGAAGGTTACGCGTGTTCCTCTATATCCGAGTCATGATAGCTCGAAATTTAGGCGTATACTTAACTATTTTAGTTTTGCTTTCTCATCATTTTTTTATGGCTTGTTTTGTGGAAAAGATATCGATGTCATTTATGCTTATCAACCACCTATGACTGTAGGATTGGTGGCGGCTGTTATAGGGTTATTTCGAAGAATCCCTTTTGTATTAGATATTCAAGATATGTGGCCTGATACTTTAAGAGCAACCAAAATGTTGAATAGTTCTTGGGTATTAGATGTTATAGGTAAGGTTTGTTTATGGATTTATCAGCGCGCGAAACATATTGTAGTTTTATCACCGGGATTTCGCAGATTATTGATCGACCGTAAAGTACGAGCAGATAAGATTAGTGTTATTTATAATTGGTGTGATGAGCAAGCCCTTCATATGCATAATGACGTTTCTGCTTGTACATTAGGAGAGTCAGGGAATTTTAATGTGGTATTTGCAGGTAATATTGGCAAGGCCCAGTCTCTTGAAGCTGTGTTATCGGCAGCGAAGATAGTGGAAGAGGCCAATTCTAAAGTGCACTTTATTTTTGTTGGTGGTGGAATAGAAGCAAATAGGCTGCGACAGTTAGCAAAAGCACAGAAAAATGTCAGGTTTTTGCCCCAAGTGCCGATGAATAGTATTGGTGATATTCTACGTGAAGCTAGTGTATTACTGGTGCATTTAAAAGAAGAGTCGTTATTTGAAATCACTATCCCATCGAAAACGCAAGCATATCTATCGGTTGGAAAACCAATATTGATGGCCGTAAAAGGAGATGCCGCAGATTTGGTGATACAAGCTAAGGCTGGTTATTGTGCGCAACCTGAGGACCCATCTTCGATTGCCTTGACGGTATTAAAAATGGCAAATCTTACAGAGAATGAGTTGATGGAAATGGGTAAGAATGGAATGAACTTTTATTCGAAAAATCTATCACTTGCTGTCGGGGTTAATAAATTTATTGAGATATTTAAACAAACGACTGCTGTAGAAAAAAGATAAAAGTGTAAACTAAGGCTTATCTATTTCAGTTAAGTAAGTTAATTATGAAAAAACTAATTCTAATATGTTTAGAATTAGTTTAAGGCTTGAGTTTGGTGTCTATGGCTTATTGGATTGTTTAAATGAGACCTTATGAAAAAAATACTTATAACTGGTGCTAATGGCTTTGTTGGTCAAGTGTTAATTCGAAGTTTATTAAACTTGGGTTACAACATTAGAGTTGTGACTCGTTCGCAATATGATCCCTCAAATATGGTTTTGGGCAATAACTGCGAAGTTTATGCATTGCAATCAGATCTTAATTTAATT
>JAHIYS010000027.1 GCA_018814965.1 Gammaproteobacteria bacterium | reverse complement strand
GACCCAGGTTTTTTTGAGAGCCATGTTAAATCTTGAGCAGATGGTGTTCTATTGGTTTACATAAGGGACAAAAGGCCTTTATTTATAAAGATAAAACAAAGATGCTGGCAATTTAGAAGAGATTAGTTTTCGATTGTCCCATTGTTTACATGAAGCGTTTTTTTGCTGTTTGAATGGTTGCCAAAAACAGTTTCTAAGTCCCCTGGGTTAAGCCCAGTAACAAATATCTGTGTTTCTTCTAGATCTAGCAATACTTTTGCTAGTAGACAGCATTTTTGCATATCAAGCTCAGCTAACAAATCATCCACCAGATAGATGCATCTTTTCCCTGTTAACTGATTAAGCAGCTCCCCCTGAGCCACTTGTAGGCCATAAAGAAGCAGTTTTTGTTGTCCTCGAGATAGGGTATCTTTTGCAGGGACGTTATTTATCAGTATTTTTAGGTCTGCACGGTGTGGTCCAGCGGTGGTGTATCCAAACTGTAAATCAGTCTTTAGGTTATTGGTTAGGAATAGTTCTAGATTAGTGGAAACATCCCATCCCGGTAAATATGAAATATTAATCGAAAAATTTCCTAGAAGAGTTTGTAAGATAGTTTTAGCTATAGGTAGCAGGTTGTTTATATATTGATTTCTATAGTTATGCAGCTCTAGACCCAGTCTTGCTAGCTCTTTATCCCATGCTCTTATATGATCTGCGGGAGATTTTTTGCGAAGAGCAATATTTCTTTGTCCTAAAATCCTTTCAACTTTACGCCACAAATCTAAAAATGATTGTTCCACGTGAAACAATCCCCAATCTATGAATTGTCTTCTTATTTTTGGCCCCTCATAGAGCAGAAAGTAGCTATTGTGATTCAGGAGCTGTAAAGGAGCTAGTTTAGTTATTTCAATATTTGATGAGACCTCTTTTCCAGCTATTTTGATATGCTTACTAGCTTCTGTTGATTTTGTGATCCCAACAGGTATTGTTCTGTTATCTTGCCTAATTTTTCCAAAAAGAGAGAAACTGTTTGAATCATATTTTATTATTCTGCGCAAAATATGGCTGCGGAAAGATCTTCCAAGAATTAAGTAATAAATAGCCTCTAGAATAGTTGTTTTCCCAGAACCATTTTCCCCATAAAAAATATTACATTTATCATCAAATTCTAATTGAGTTTGAGAAAAATTACGAAAATCACCTATATTAAGAGAGGATAGAAGCATAATATTATAATTAAAATCAATGAATTACATTGATTGGCCGGTGTTTGTTACTTAAATATCTTACTGCCTAATTGGCATAAGAACATATAAACAATTTGGATTGCTATTTACTTCTTCAATCACAATTCCGCTGTCCCCTTTTTTGAAAAAAAGATTGATCTTTTCGGTTTCAAGAACATTTAAGATATCAACAAAATACCCAACATTAAAGATGATATCTAAATTTTCTCCTTTATAATCAATGGATAACTCCTCTACAGCTTCTTCTTGTTCTGGGTTGTTAGTGGTTAGCACTAAAGTGTTTTGACGCAATTTAAAGTGAACGCTGCGGAACAACTCATTAGATAAGATGGCAACGCGCATTAAAGCTTGTTTTAAGTCATTACAATTTATTTCTACCCTTTTTTCTCCACGTTTTGGAATAATTTTATTATAATTTGGGAACTTACCACTAATTAGCTTAGAGATTAAAACAAAATTTTTCCCTTTTATATTGACTATATTGTTATTAAAGCTTACCGCTATCTCTTCATCCGAATCTTCTAATAGGCGTAAGAGTTCAAATACGCCTTTACGTGGAATGATAACTTGAGCAAGCGAACTATCTATCACAGGAGCAGCAATACTATGCACTGCTAACCGATGACCATCTGTTGCTAAGGTTTGAATCGTTCCATCTTTTACTTCAAATAATAGGCCATTTAAATATTGGCGAACATCTTGTTGTGGGATGGCGAAGGATGTTTTCTCTATTAATTGACGTAGATCCCCTTGCTTTATTCTGAAATTCATTACGGTTTTTTGCTCTGGAGAGCGGGGGAAATCTTGTGTTGGTAAAGAGGTCATAGTAAAACGGCTACGGCCACAAGATAGTGTTATACGTCCTTTGTTTTCAGTTAATTCAACAGTGCTATTTTCAGGAAGAGAGCGACAGATATCTAGAAATTTTTTCCCAGGCAGAGTGATTTGCGATGGGGTTTTTACAGGTGTTTCCATGTTAATTAAAGCATGTAATTCAACCTCGAGGTCGGTACCAATGAAAGTTAAAAGCTTATCTTCTGCTACTAATAAAACATGCGAGAGAATAGGCTTTGTTTGTTTACGCTCTACCACCCCTGTTACTAATTGTAGCGGCTTTAGTAACGCTTCTCTTTTTATAGAAAATTTCATCATATCTAAGCTTCCTCATTTCAAACAAGAAAAAACTATTTTATCACAACATTATTAACTAAAAATACAGTTATAACTATAACCTGAATATTAAAGAAGAGGAAGAAGGGTAATGAAGTTTTTATAAGAGGGGAAAAAGGAGATTATGTAGATAAAATCCTGATTAAATTGCGGTAATCTTCAGCCAAATTAGGGTTGCTTGTTATGAGGGTTTTAATAGTGCGCTGAGCATGAATTACTGTGGTATGGTCCCTCCCCCCAAAAAAGTCCCCGATTTCTGGCAAACTATGATTTGTTAATTCTTTTGCAAGGGTCATGGCAACTTGGCGAGGTCTTGCTATCGAACGATTACGGCGCTTTGATAGGAGGTCTGAAATTTTGATTTTATAGTATTCAGCCACAGTTTTTTGAATGTTTGCAATGGTTACTAATTTAGCTTGTAACGCGAGCAAATCTTTTAATGCTTCTTTAGCAAAACTTAAAGTTATTGGCTGGCCAGTAAAATGAGCGTTTGCAATTACCCTTTTTAACGCCCCTTCTAATTCTCTAACATTAGATTGGATATGTTTTGCGATGAAAAAAGCAACGTCGTCTGGTAAAGAGATGCGGGAACATTCTGCTTTATTAATTAAAATTGCTACGCGAGTTTCGAGCTCAGGAGGCTCGATGGCAATGGTTAGTCCCCAGCCAAAACGTGATTTTAAACGTTCTTCTAAGCCGGAGATCTCTTTAGGATAACGATCGCAGGTTAAAATAATCTGTTGCTGGGCATCCAAAAGAGCATTAAAAGTATGAAAAAACTCCTCTTGAGAGCGATCTTTTCCGGCAAAAAACTGAATATCATCTATTAGTAAAGCATCTAAAGAGCGATAAAATTTTTTAAATTCGTTAATTGAATTACGTTGTAATGCTCTTACCATGTCAGCTACGAAACGCTCTGAATGCAAGTATAAAACTGATGCATTGGGGTTTTGTTTTAAAATCATATTGCCAATGGCATGCATTAAATGGGTTTTACCAAGACCAACCCCTCCATATATAAATAGTGGATTGTAAGCTTTGCCGCTATTTTGAGATACTTGCAGTGCAGCTGCTCTGGCTAGTTGATTAGATTTACCTTCGATAAATGTATCAAAGGTAAAAGCAGGATTTAGAAAGCTAAGAGCTTTATTTTGTCTTGCAGGGATGCTTTTTTGTTTATTTATTGTTTTACTAATTGTTTCCGATGCATGTTGGATGCTTCCTATAACCAAACTTACTTTTGCATTAATGCACCCTAGGGTTTTTAAAATATCGATAATTTTTTGATGAAAATTTTCTGCTATGTATTCTAATACGAAATTATTTGGCACGAGCAGAACCAACCCGCCCTCTTCTATTTCAGCTTGTACAGGTCTAATCCAGGTATTAAATTGTTTTGTTGTTAGCTCTTCTTGAAGTTGTTCCAAGCATTGTTGCCAATGTGATAGTTCCACGAAACCTCTTTAAAAAATAAAACGAAAAATAAAACAGGGGGGTATTCTATCTGGATATCTAAAAGTTATCCACAGGGGGGCTAAAAATATTATTAGTAAGGAATATGGGCGCCATTTATAAAATTAGTAAGCTAACGAATAGCAGCAAAAGACAATTTTTGCTTATAAATTAGTTGGTTGGATCAACTGTGCTTAAAAATAATATCCTGGATTTGGTGGGAAAGACAGCTCGACGACATAAAGAGGCTAATAGTTAATGTTTAAAATCAATAAGTTGGTTTATTGTAAGATAGAGTCTGCTGCTTGGGCAAGATCAGCATACACAGATATCCCAGATTTTTTTGCTTCTAGCATATCTTTTGTTTTGTTGCTGGAATTAACAAAAATTGCTTTTGCCCCACAATTTTTTGCAGCAAGGATATCCCGCATAGAGTCACCAATCATCAATATTTCTGAAGGATCGATCTCAAAATGCTTTGCTGCTTGTAATAACAAACCAGATTTTGGCTTCCGACATTCACAATTATCTTCAGGACCATGTGGACAAAAGAAAATCTTAGCAATTTCACCACCAGCTGCTTTAGTTTCATCCAGCATTTTTTGGTGAATGGCGTCTAGGGTTTCTAAGCTGTAATAACCTCGCGCAATTCCGGATTGATTGGTGGCAACTGCAACTTTATAGCCACCCCTATTTAATTTAGCTATCGCTTCTAAACTTCCGGGGATCGCCCCCCACTCTTTTGGTGACCTTATATAAGATGGAGAATCTTCATTAATTACCCCGTCACGATCGAGGATTATAAGTTTAATCATAAATTTTATAAGAGGTTTAATTTTTTCTTATTCTAGCAGAGAAAAGCGGTTAAGTCCTGGCGTGATCCTATATATTTTAGGAAATATAGTTAATTTTTGTAAGAGTTTCAATTAACTATAATATTGCAAAAGATGGTGCCTGTGCTATTAACCTGGATATTTCATAAATTATCTATTACGAGGCAAAATAACTCTGCAAATACAGCGTTAAAAGTGAATTTTATGCCAGTCACATAGGAGACACTATGCTCCGGGCATAAAATTCACTTTCGCCTTGTCTTTGTAGTGTATTTTACCCCTTATAACGATAACTTATGAAATATCTGGGTTAATTACTCAAAAGATGCTTTAGTTCTTTAAGCTTAAATCCAGAGTCTTTGTTTTTTTCTTTGCATTTAACTCAAAATAATTTAGAGTACTTACATGAGATTACTTACAATTATAGCTGTTCTGCTAGTTTCGATAACCCCCTTTACTTATGCTAAAAGTGGAGAGGTTACTGAATACTCCTTGTCCAATGGGCTTAAAATCTTTGTTAAAGAGGACCATCGGGCGCCGATAGTCATTTCACAAGTATGGTATAAGGTTGGTTCTAGTTATGAGCCAAATGGGATTACTGGGATTTCTCATGCGTTAGAGCACATGATGTTTAGAGGCACAAAAAAATTTGGACCAGGAGTATTAGATAAAATTATTTTTGATAATGGTGGAGAGTTTAACGCTTTTACTGGACGAGATTATACATCTTATTACGAGATATTATCTGCTGATAAATTGGCTATAGCATTTGATTTAGAGGCTGATCGTATGCGGGGATTATTGATTAATGAAGACTCCTTTGCAAAAGAGAAACAAGTTGTTATAGAAGAGCGCAAAATGAGGACCGAGGATGATCCTAATGGTTTAACTTTTGAGCGTTTTATGGCTGCTGCGTATGTTTCAAATCCATATCATAATCCTATTATTGGCTGGATGCATGATATAGAAAATTTGACCCATAATGATCTTAAGCTCTGGTACAAGAACTGGTATGCTCCGAATAATGCTGTTGTTGTGGTTGTAGGTGATGTACAACCAGAAGATGTTTTTGCTTTGGCAACGAAGTGTTTTGGGTCGCTGTCTGGCGCAAAGCCAAAGGCAGCGAAGACCAAAGTCAAAAAACTTTTTTCGTTGGCGCGGCATTATTCTAGAAAATCTCCTGGAGCAAATGTTTTTAATCCCAAACCCCAAAAAGAGGTAACTCCTTTGGGTGAGCGCAATATTATCGTAAAGACGCCAGCAGAGCTTCCTTTATTAGTTATGGGATATAATGTCCCTGTTTTAAAAACGGCAGATCAGAAATGGGAGGCTTATACCCTTGACGTTATAGCAAACATTTTAAGTAGTGGAGACAGTTCCCGTTTAGAAAAAGATCTAGTTAGAAAAGAGCAAATCGCTGCAAGTATAGAAATTAACTACAATTTATACAGTAGACTAGATGGATTGTTTGTTTCAATAGGTGTCCCAGCTCAAAAGAGTACTATAGAAGAATTGAGAAATGCTCTAGAGCAGCAGATTGAAAAGTTACAAACAACTTTGGTTAGCCAAGGGGAGCTAGACCGAGTTAAAGCGCAAGTGATTGCAGCGAAAATATACGCTAAAGACTCTATTCGGTTTCAGGCAAGCGAAATTGGAAGTTTAGAGTCGGTGGGATTATCATGGAAAGAATCCCAGCAGTATGTGCAGAATATCAAAGCAGTTACTCCAGAACAGATTCAACAGGTCGCTAACAGATATTTAATCCCAGATAGATTGACGGTGGCTAAGTTGCAACCGATAAAAAAGACAGAGGAAAAGATCCCTGCTGCTGTTGATGAATCCAAAGAGGGAGTCTAGATGAAGAGCATTAATTTAAAATATATAGTTATGGCTTTGCTAGTAATTATAAACACAACAGCTTTTGGCAAGCCGATGTTGGATATCCAGAGGTGGTCTACAAAAAATGGTGCCAGGGTTTTGTTCACTGAAGCACATGAGTTGCCAATGGTAGATATTATTGTTATTTTTTATGCAGGATCAATATGGAATGGTAAAAACTTTGGTTTGGCTTCATTTACTGGTTCTATGTTGTCTGAAGGAACCAAAACTCTAACTGCAGATCAAATTGCTGATAACTTCGATCAAATAGGAGCGCAATTTTCAGTTGGTGTGGATGTTGATGTTGCGACAGTTTCTTTGAGGTGTTTAACCGATCCTGACATTTTAAATAAATCGCTGAAAACTTTCAGCTCTGTTTTGACCGAGCCAAGTTTTCCAGAGAATGAATTCAAAAGAGTGCAAAAACAAATTTTAATCCGTATTTTGCAGCAAAAACAGGAGCCGGGAAGTGTTGCATATAGTGAGTTCCTTAAAAGTCTTTATGGAGATTTTCCATATGGTGCCTCATTTGACCAGAAGCAGGATGTTATATCTAAACTGACTCCAGTTGATCTCCAAAATTTTTATAATAAATATTATGT
>JAHIYS010000026.1 GCA_018814965.1 Gammaproteobacteria bacterium | reverse complement strand
AGCAGCATCAATTGATTTATCAACTCTATCGTCCAAAACATCTACTTTACCTATAATTTCGCCAACGGTGCTTGATATTTTCTTACACTCAACAACAATATCTTCACGCTTCTCACTAAGAACTTCATTAATTACTTCTAATTCTTCGTTCTCTTTAACAACTTCTTTTTTAGCTTGTCGCTTAGAACAAACTTCATCTGCTTTTTCTAACTCTGGCTTATTATGGCTAAGCACTTCTCCATATCTTGATACCAAACCCTTAATATTTTCAGAAGGAACTCTACCTTCCAATCTTGACTCAAGAAGACCCTTAGCTTTATCAATATATCCTTGATGATCCTCTATACTTTCATCATCAAAAGTTTCCTGAAGAATATCTGGCACTATCTCAGATAAAATCTCTCCAAAATCCCCACTTAAAAAATCCTGCATCAGATCGCTTTCTAAAAATCCTTTTACACCCTCTTCTTTTAAAACAACTATCTCTTGATCTAAAACCCCGATATGCTCTTCATATCCTTCTATCTCTTCTCTCAGCTTTATATTTTCTTCAGTTTTTTCCTGTATCTGCTGCTGAAGATACTGATACCTCAACATCAACTGTTGATTACGCCATAACAGTTCATACAATTCCTCTTGAGCTTCTATTGCCGCCTCTTGCGCTCGCTCTTGGGTAATTAGTTCATACTTCTCAATAAAAGCCATCATCTGCGCCTCAAACTCTCTCGCTCTTTCCAAATCCTCCTGCTGTCTCTTTTCCTGCTCAAGATAAAAAATGATTTTCTTTTCTCTTACAATGATCTCTTGTTCTTTCTTCTTTAAAATTTGTAACATTTTCTTCAAAGGCGCAACATCTTTACTATCACCACCTTTTTTGTCTATCATTTTTTTTACTTTCGTTTCTAGCTCTCTTATTCTATTTAATGATTTTGTGGACGCAGTAGATACCTCCTTCTTGAGCTTTTTTATCTCATCAGACGATAAGCCTTTAGTAATTTTTTTTATCCATCCTAGAGTTTCTTTGGGACTCATATGCTACTCCATTAAAATAATTGAATGATTACTTACTTGTTCCGTATTGTTTACACTAAATTTCTTTTATAATCTGGTTGTCAGCATCTTAAAGAACTTTTGTCCTTATTGATAACAACAGCCTGACTTTTATACCAAAAAGTTAAAAAAATCGAATATTCACAAATTGCCTACAAAAATCTAATTCCTACAGCTATAGTGGTCACATCTATAGCTATAATTTTAGCATAAACAGATCAGGAAACAATTATAGTTTAACAAATCCACCTTATCGTAAGCTTAAGCGTCTTTTGATTCTCGTATTTTGAAATATTTTTTTAAAAAACAAGCTGCTACCAGATGGTTCGCTGAAATCCAAAAATTTCTACATCACTACTTCTGGTAATTTATTGAATTTTCTGGATACCGGCTTTCGCCGGTATGACAAAAAAGGGCTGGATTTTATCTGATAACAGAAAAGGTGGCTTTTTACTGTACGACAAAAAATGGATTGAATCACTGAGATTGCTTCGTCGCTACGCTTCTCGCAATGACGGCAAAAAAACAAGATTTTGTTACTATGCTTCTCATAAGAAGGGGTCAAGTCCTTACTATCGACAACGCTGTTTGATTATTTGATGGTTTTAGCGAGGTTGTCGACACTAGGAACTTGACCCCTTATCACACAGATCACTATACTCTACTTTTACCAAATATAACCCAGCAGCAGTAACGGTCTTTGCCGCACTACTACGATCACAAGCTTGCAAAACATCATTAACCCAACTTGGCTGCCGCTCTTTGGTACCAACTTTTATAAGCACCCCAACTATATTACGCACCATATGGAGCAAAAAAGCAGTGGCCCTAATATCGATATTAATCATACAACCATTTCGAGATACATCCAGTTGGGTTATCCGACGCACGGCACTTCTTGCCTGACAACCACTACCACGAAATGAAGAAAAATCATGCTCACCAAGTAAAACTTGTGCAGCCTCATGCATCAGTTTTTCATCAAGTAAAGCTGAACACCACATTGTTCGATGACGCAAAAGCGCTGAAGCAACAGCATTGTTATAAATTATATAACGATAATGACGAGAAGTAGCGCTGTAACGAGCATGAAAATCTGGATCTACATGACGAGCCCAAAGGACTCGAATGTCTTGGGGTAAATTACTATTAGCTCCTAAAATCCATGCCCTATCAGGGCGCTTAGCTTCGGTATCAAAATGAACCACCTGACCAACAGCATGAACCCCAGCATCAGTTCTGCCCGCACAAACAACCGCAATTGGTTGATCAGCCACCTTACTTAAAGCTTTTTCAACCTTTTCCTGGATGGCAATAACATTAGGTTGTCTTTGCCACCCACAGTAATTAGTACCGTCATACTCTATGCCCAAAGCTATGCGCATAGATTTATGTTGAACCGTTAATGCTGTGCTGTTTTATTTTCTCTAAAAGAAGCTTAGCTTCCTCTTGCTCATCATCACTACCAAAGGAGAGAACCTCATGAAGCATTGATTGCGCTTTGCTTTCATGGCCCATATCGATGTAAGCACGCGCTAAATTAAGCTTAGCCGCATTCCCTTCCTCCCCTTCCATAAGGTTAACCTCTTGATCATATGATATTTTATTATCTTGAGGATAATTAATGACAACCTTGTTTTTGCGCTGAGGAATAATGATATATATTAGCAAAATCAATAGAATAGCAATAATACCAACCACTACAATAAAAAATAGCTGTGGACCCATATGATCCTTTAAATTACCGACTTGTTGCTGTATCTTGCTATAAAAACATAATTCTGTTTTCTGCTCATTATTCAGCTTTATTTGCTCACTTATCTGAGTAATTTGAGTCTGCAACATATGATTTTGTATCTCTAAAGTAACCAGACGATTAGCAAGATCTCTTATTATTGGGTCCTCAATCACTACCGATGTATCAGCAGTAATATTAGGATCATTTGAAACAGCCTCCACTGATTGCTCCTGAATAAAAGTATTGCCATGATGCAATAGCTCCTCTGATGGCTGCGGCACAATAGCAGAAGGCATTGGCGATGCTAAACCTTGTGATTGTGGGTCCTTTAATTGGATTTGAGCTTGATCCGAAACAACAACAGATTCCGCCACAGGAATAACCGAACTATCTACTGTAACTTGGGAAACCGGTTGAGCATACACATTAACTGCGAAAAATAAACCGAAAATAAGACCACAAATAACTGTTCTCATAAAATCCTCTCCATAAAATATATAACTTATAATAATAGAAATCCTCACTACTAGCTAGCCAGATAATTGCTCTTTAGTAAGTAAAAACACCTCTCCCTCACCATGCTCAAATTCCAGCCATACAAATGGCAACTGAGGATACTTCTGCATAACGATATCAGCACTATTACCAACCTCAACCACCAAAATACCCTTTGGTGACAAGTATTTAGCTGCATCTGTAAGAATTCTATCAATAATCTCAATTCCTGTATCCCCAGCTAAAAGAGCCAAACTTGGCTCATGAGCATACTCTTTCGGAAGAGTCCCCATTTCCTCTTTACCCACATAAGGAGGGTTACTGATAATTAAATCGTATGTATTGCCAGTTAACTTCTCAAATAAATCCGACTTT
>JAHIYS010000251.1 GCA_018814965.1 Gammaproteobacteria bacterium | reverse complement strand
CGGCACAGTGTTCCAAATATTTTTTATACCATCAGCTGACCATTGATCAGCAAGCTCTCCCATAGATGTCGACGGCGTAATAGGATAAATTGCATTCACTTCTGTTACACGATAGGCAACGTAAGCTACGGCTTCATTACCATCCATTATTTTCATGTTCTTAATCATAAACAACCTCGTATTTTATTAGTACTGCTATTTAACCTTATTAATATAAACAAAAAGTTTGCGCCATGCATCCCTTGCCAAAATAAAACTTAAATTATTATTGCATGAATAGTCGACATGGATTGCTTTGCTAATGTTCGCAATTGCAAAAAACAACACGTAATAATAATAAAAAACAGGTGTGACTGTCTATAAAAAGTGATCACCAATAACAACAAAAAAGGTTAGATCCAGCCGTATAGGCATAATAGCAGTTCTATTGCTGCCGATCTACCATTCCGATAGCCCCACATGGACAAATTTTAAAGCATTTTCCACAACCAATACATTTTTCTGGGTCGATATTGGTGACTCTACCATCAACCTCCGAATGGTCTATGGCCCCAACTGGGCAAACGGCATAACATTTACCACAACCAAAGCAATTTCCACAAGAAAAACAACGTTTGGCCTCACATAAAACCTGGTCTTGGCTTGAACCTTGCACCACCTCATCAAAGGACCGCAGTCTAACATCTACATCCAGATTTTCTGGCTCTATTTTTTTAGATTTTTCATCGCTTATATGCAGCCTATCAATATGAATCAACTCTAAATGCGCTGGTTTAATGAATACAGTATCATCCAAATAAGCATCAATATGAGATGCAGCCTGCCTACCATGACCAACGGCTACTGTAACACTACGATCATAAGGGATCATATCGCCACCGGCAAAAATACCCCTATAACCTGTCATAAAAAAATTGTCGACAGTCACTAATCCATAAGGCTGTAACTCTATACCTGGAACCTTGTATAAGAATTCAGAATATGGGATTTGATTAAGCGCAAAAATCAAAGTATCAATTTCAATTGTTTCGGTCTTACATGCACTTTTTGCACGCCCTTTTTCATCTAGTTCATTTACACCGAGGGTTAAAGTATTATGAGAAAGACCAACGACACTGCGTAAAAAAGTAAATTTGATCCCTTCTTCTACCGCATCTTTAAACTCATGCGCAAAAACTGACATTTTTTCACGAGTACGATGGTAAATAATTGTAACATCAGAGACACCCAAACGTTTTGCGGTACGAGCCACATCAATTGCAGTATTACCACCACCATAAATTACGAGCTTTGAACCAAGATCAACTTTATTGCCAAAAGCAACTTCACGCAAATAATCAACCGCATCCATAACTAAAGTAGGACTTTCTATATGAATAGCAATGTTTTTCCCTAAATGGGCACCAATAGATAGGAATACGGCATCAAAATTGCCCCGCTGTTTTTCCATCAAAAGATCGTCCACCTTGTGATTGTATTCTATTTTTATTCCGGTATTTAAAATACGTTGGATCTCACCTGACAAGATCTCTCGAGGTAGACGGTAGGCAGGAATACCGACCAACATCATTCCCCCAGCCTGTGGCAAAGCTTCAAAAATGGTCACATCATGACCCATTAAACGCAAGTGATAAGCAGCAGATAGACCGGCAGGACCAGCACCAATAACTAAAACTCTTTTCCCAGTATTTTTTCGAGGTGCCCTAGCAGCCCACCCCTCTTTTAAAGCCATATCACCTAAAAAAAGCTCTATACAATGAACACCAACGGTCTCATCATACTGAAGACGATTACATCTGGTTTCACAATAGTGGTAACAAACACGGCCATGAATTGCTGGCATAGGGTTGGTTTGGATAATAACCTCCCAAGCTTGACGAAATTTTTGCTCTTTAGCTAAACTTATCCATTGCTGGATATCTTCACCAGCTGGGCATATATTATTACAAGGGGGTAACCTTTTAGCACAAACTGCAATTTTCTTAGACTTATAACCACCAGCACTATTCATCATTAAAACCTCTGTTTTTTTTAACAAGTTAAAAAGAAAACATGACAAATACATTATAAAAATCAGATTGTAAAAGCATCTAAGATATAAGTCTACTATAAATACAAGTTTATAGTTACGCTTTTAGATCAACTCTAAATATTTGTCATCTACCTAGCCATAATATTTTGTAAATTATCTATTACGAAGCAAAATAACGATAACTTATGAAATATCCGGGCTAGATATATTAATAGCATAAAACGAACAAATAATTATTAAGGATATATTATGGGACCGTCGCAATCTGAAAGTATTTGTCATTCCCGCATGCTTCTGGCGGGAATCCAGTCAAAATAAAATTTTTTATCAACTTTTTACTTATGTTTCTGGGACCGTCGCAAGCTATGCTTGCTCCTTCTAATGACGGCAAAAAAATAAGATTTGATCAGCCACCTTCTTCAGATTCCCCAATAAAAAACGGCCATCACAATTTTTTAATTATGTGATGACCGTTTATATTATAAAACTAAAACTATTCTTGCTCTTTTAAAGTCTGAATCATTTTGGCCATAACTTGTTTAGCATCGCCATAAACCATTCGGCACTTGTCATCAAAGAACAATAAGTTTTCAATTCCAGCATAACCTTTGCCCTTACCACGTTTGATTACAAATATCTGCTTAGCATAATCAACGTT
>JAHIYS010000250.1 GCA_018814965.1 Gammaproteobacteria bacterium | reverse complement strand
CTTTAGATGAGGCTTTTTTAGATGTCAGCAACTGTCCTTATTGCAAAGGTAGTGCAACATTAATCGCAAAAATGATAAAAAATCGGATAAAAAAAGAATTAATTCTAACCGCTTCTGCTGGGGTAGCACCCAACAAATTTTTAGCAAAAGTAGCCAGTGCTTGGGATAAGCCTGATGGCCTGTTTGTAATCACGCCAACTCAAATCCCTGATTTTGTAAAAACATTGCCTATAACAAAAATATTTGGCGTAGGAAAAGTTACTGCAAAAAAATTACACAACCTGCAAATAAAAACTTGTGCGGATTTACAAAAAATATCGCTAGAACAACTATCAAAACAGTTCGGGAAAATTGGCGAGCGTTTTTATCAGTTTTGTCGCGGGATAGATGATCGTCCAGTAATGCCAGATACCATCCAAAAATCATTAAGCATTGAAGAAACATTTCCTAAAGATTTACAAACATTAGACTCAGGGTTAATCGCATTAACTTCCCTTATTCAAAAACTTAAAACTCGCCTTAAACACTCATCTAACCCACAAATAACCAAGCAATTTATAAAAATTAAATTTTTTGATTTTAAAAAAATATCTGCGGAAATAACCAACAACACTTTTAGCGAAGAAATATTTTTTGATCTTTTTAAGAAAGGGTTTAAACGATACAATAAGCCTATTAGACTGCTGGGGGCAGGGGTAAGATTTGATTGTAACCCAAAAACTGACAAACAAGCCCTTTGAAAACCCATTTATTAGCCTTAAATTATTGTGCTAAATCCTCTGCTTTAGCCTTTTTCTGAGCAAGGATTGCTTCTGGCTTACCCACTACCAATAACAAATCATCAGCTTTTAAAACAGTAGCAGGATCAGGATTTAACATGCGAAAACCATTGCGCTCTAACCCTACAACGATACCACAAACCTGTTCCCGAATATTAGAATCTCGAATTGACTTACCAGCAAAGGGACTTTCTTTATCCAACGCTAATCCCTTTAAAACAAACTCTTTTAAAATATCTTCCCTTTTGTGCTCAAAACCATCTTCCTCTGCATTCTCCTTAAAAGCATCTATCTGCTCATCGTTTCCTAAAACTATTAATTCATCACGAGGCATTATCACCTCTTCCCCTCGCGGTGCTAAAATTATTTTAGATCCACGACGAATAGCCACAACATTAACACCAAATTTTTGCCTCAATCTATTTTCACTTAAAGTTTTTCCAACAACAGAATCTTCAGATTGATTAGTAGCAACAACCTCAACCAAGTGGGTATCCCATGGAGCTAGCTCCTCATATTTGGTTTGTCTTTGCTGTTTTCTTCTTAATATATGTACTAAATGACGCTCAAACCAATGATAAGATCCCTCTAGCTGTTTATATAACAAACCAAAAAGTATCACCATAATAATGGCAATGATAAGAGGAATATACCAAGTACTAAAATAGGTAACACTCAAAATAATAATTTCGGCAACGGTTAATCCCACCCCCAAAAACAAAGCTGGAATCTGCCTTCCTTTATGAATTAGCTTGAAACCAAATGACATCCCCCAAATAAATGGCGATGAAATTAACAAAGCAATTACCCAACTCGATATTTTAACCACATCAAAATTCTTTATTAAAGGGGTAAATTGCGGCAAAACAAAGTCGTGCACCAAAGTAAAAATAACAGCAATAATTATGCCATTAAAAATAAGTCTAACCATAAACTTTCGATATTCCACTTGTTTATTATAGGTTGATAAAGCCCGATATATCCAAGCAGAATAACTTTCTAGAAAATATTTGGAACGCTCTGAAAGACTAGAATTTAGTTTTGTAGCAATACCACCAGAAAGCACCATGAGATAAGGGGTGGCAAGAGTGGTAATCGCAGCCACACCAATCACAATTTGATATAAATCATCACTGATAACTCTCAAACTAAGCCCCAATGCCATAATAATGAACGAAAACTCTCCCACAGGCGCCATACTAAACCCAGCGCGTATAGAAGTATTAACACTCTGTCCAGTCAAGAAAGTAACAATAGTCGTTACCAATACTTTGCCGACTATAGCCAGCATAGAAAATGCCAGAATGATCGGCCAATGATCGTAAATAACCCTTACATTTATTAACATCCCGATAGAAATAAAAAATACTGCAGCAAAAACATCCCGCAATGGGCTAGTTAAATGCTTGATCCGATGAGCAAACGGAGTTTCTGCCAAAATAGACCCCATAATAAAAGCACCAAGCGCAGTAGAATAGTGAAAATATGCTGCGGTAACTGCCATAGATAAACAAAGGGCGATTGAAACAATAGTTAAAGTTTCAGGACTAACATATTTTATAATCCTCTTAAACAATATTGTGACAATAAAATACCCAGACAAAAACCAGCTACCAATTACTAAAATTAATTTCATTGCTGCAAAAACCATATCAAATGAAAAAATGTTTTTAGTAACAACAACTGTTGAAAGCGTTGTTAGCAACAATATAGCCAAAAGGTCTTCAACTATTAGAATTCCAAAAACCACATCAGTAAAACGCTTTCCTTTTAAATTCAACTCGTCTAATGCTTTGATAATGATGGTCGTTGAAGAGATCGCAAGTCCTGCGCCAAAAAACAAACAATAATAAAATGGCCAGTTCATAAACCATCCAGCCAAGAACCCTAGCATTACTACCCCTGAAACCTTAACTACCCCGGTAATAATGGCCGAAAAGCCAATACTTTTAAGTTTATGAAAGCTAAAATCTAACCCTAAGGCAAACATTAGAAAAATTACCCCCATTTCAGATATCGTTTGAATCTGAGTAACATCGGTTACCAAGGAGTAGGGAGGGGTATAGGGCCCAATAATCACACCAGCAATTATGTATCCCAAGATCACTGGCTGTCGTATTTTTTGGAACGACAAAACAACAACGCTAGCTATACTAAGCATTATCGCCAAATCTTTAATAAAAGGGATCACTTCATGCATAATCAGATACTCAAATATATTTATAATTCAACAATATATTTATAATACATATGAGCATTTACGCAACATATATTTTAGTGATAAACTCTCCAGTCTTATAAACCATCCTATAATAACGATAACATATTGATTATAAGATAAAAATATACTTAAAGCCCATGACTACTAAAACTGATAAAAACCTTCACTGCTCTTTTTGTGGCAAACCCCAAAAAGAAGTAAGTAAATTGATCGCTGGATCATCCGCTTGTATTTGTGATGAATGTATTAATTCATGCAAAGATGCTTTAAATACAGAGGAAGAAACATCTGAAGAGATTAAATTACCGACTCCAATAGAGATCAATAATTCATTGAATGACTACGTAATCGGTCAAGAACATGCAAAAAAATCCTTGAGTGTCGCTGTTTATAATCATTATAAGCGCTTACTTTATTATAGAAACAACAAAACCGATAAAACCGATAACGATGTAGAATTAAATAAAAGCAACATCCTGTTAATCGGCCCAACCGGCTGTGGCAAGACTCTTCTTGCCGAAACCTTAGCAAAGATGCTAAATGTACCCTTTGCCATTGCTGATGCCACCACACTAACCGAAGCTGGTTACGTTGGAGATGACGTTGAGACCATAATTCAAAAACTCTTACAAAACAGCAACTACGATGCAAAAAAAGCTGAAACAGGGATAATCTACGTTGATGAGATTGATAAAATAACCCGTAAAAGCGATAGCGCCTCAATTACCAGAGATGTCTCCGGAGAAGGGGTGCAGCAAGCTCTACTAAAAATTATTGAGGGAACTATCGCTAGCGTTCCTCCCCATGGCGGCAGAAAACACCCGCAACAAGAATATTTACAAGTTAACACTAAAAACATTCTTTTTATCTGTGGTGGCGCGTTTGCCGAATTAGATAAAATTATCCAAAATAGAACCGAAAAATCAGGCATTGGGTTTGGAGCTAAAATTCACGATGAGAAAAGCAAAAAAGCTATTGGCGACCTCCTCCGTCAAGTTGAACCAGAGGATTTAATAAAATATGGCTTGATACCTGAGTTTGTAGGACGCCTACCAATAATATCAGTCCTTAATGAGCTTGAAGAGGATGAATTAGTACGTATTTTAAAAGAACCCAAAAACTCCCTGACGAAGCAATATCATAAACTATTTCATATGGAAGACGCTGAAATAGAGTTCCAAGATGATGCATTAAAAGCCATCGCTCAAAAAGCCCTAACCAAAAAGGCTGGGGCACGCGGCTTAAGATCAATTTTAGAAAATTTATTACTAGAAACTATGTACCAATTACCATCTCAGAAAGGGATAACTAAAATTATCATCGACCAAGAGGTTGTAAATGGCATTAAAGACCCCATATTAATTAGAATAATAAAACAAAAAAACATAATTAAAATATCTTATGACTGACTATACTAAACAAAAAGAAAAGCAAAACACTATGCCGTTACTGCCATTAAGGGACTCAGTAATCTATCCCTTTATGGTTATTCCTCTATTTATCAATCGCCCAAAATCGGTTAAAGCACTAGAAACGAGCGTAACCTCTGGAAAACAAATATTCTTCACTGCACAAAAAGACCCCAAAAAAGAGGATCCGAAAGCTAAAGATCTGTATGAAGTAGGTACGGTAGCAAATATTTTACAAGTCCTTAAATTACCAGATGGCACCATTAAGGTATTAGCTGAAGGAATTAGTAGGGGTAAAATCAAAAAATTGACCGTAAACGAAACTCTTTTTTTAAGCGAAATAGAGATTCTAGAAGATATAGTACCAAAAGATAACGAAACCGAAGCATTAACCCGTTCTTTACTAAATAAATTTGAAGATTACATCAAGATAAACCAAAAAGTTCCTGTCGAAGTTCTATCTGCCCTAACTAACATCAATGAGCCGGGACGTTTGGCAGATGCTGTTGCTGCGCATATACCATTAGTAAAGCTTGAAGATAAACAAAAAATACTTGAGACCCAAAATGCCAAAGAGCGGTTGCGAATAGTTATAAACCTCCTTTTACACGAATTAGAGGTGATGCAGGTAGAAGAAAAACTAACCAGCAGAGTAAAGTTTCAATTAAACAAAAACCAACGTGAATTTTACTTAAACGAAAAATTAAAGGCGGTTCAAAAAGAGTTAGATGATCTAAATGACGGCCATCAACAACTATCCGAAATGGAAAAGTTGAAAATCAAAATAAATAAAGTTGGGCTCAGCACTGAAGCTAAAGAAAAAGCCATGGCAGAGTATAATAAATTAAAAATGATGCCCCCTTTATCAGCTGAAGCTACCGTTTCTCGCAACTATCTTGATTGCCTCTTAGATTTACCATGGAAAAAAATATCCAAAGTTAATAAGAGCCTAAGCAAGGCCGAGAAGATTCTTGAAGATGATCACTATGGATTGGAAAAAGTTAAGGAGCGAATTACTGAATACCTTGCAGTACAAAATCGAGTAAAAAAAATAAAGGGTCCTATCCTATGCTTAGTTGGCCCACCAGGCGTAGGCAAAACCTCTCTGGGACAGTCTATTGCGCGTGCTACTGGCCGTACATTTGCCAGGTTCTCTCTAGGTGGAGTCCGCGATGAAGCTGAGATCCGAGGACATCGTCGCACCTACATTGGTTCGCTTCCTGGGAAAATTCTCCAAAAAATGTCTAAAGCTAAAGTTCGCAATCCCCTCTTCATGTTAGATGAAGTTGACAAAATGGCAATGGACTTTCATGGGGATCCAGCATCAGCCTTACTTGAAGTGCTAGATCCAGAACAAAATCACTCCTTCAATGATCACTATCTTGAAGTTGACTATGATCTATCTGATGTAATGTTTGTCGCTACAGCAAACTCTCTGGATATTCCTCCTGCATTACTTGACCGTATGGAAATACTGCATCTAGCTGGATATACAGAAGAAGAAAAATTAAAAATTGCAATAAAATATTTGATCCCAAAACAAATTAAAGCTAATGGCCTTAAAGCAAAAGAGATCTCTTTTGATGAAGACTCTATTTTAGAAATTATCCGTTATTATACTCGTGAGGCCGGGGTGCGTAGCTTAGAGCGTGAAATAGCTAAAATCTGCCGCAAAGTAGTAAAGAAAATCCTAACCAAACCCAAAGCCTCG
>JAHIYS010000249.1 GCA_018814965.1 Gammaproteobacteria bacterium | reverse complement strand
TCATCCAGAAACAGCACACCGTTATGAGCTAAACTTACTTCACCAGGCTTTGGATTTGAACCGCCACCAACCAAGGCAATATCGCTGGTAGTATGGTGTGGACTACGGAATGGACGGGTAGCGATAATTGCCTGTTGGGCTGGTAGAAGCCCGCAGATACTGTAAATCTTTGTGGTTTCTAATGCCTCTTCTAAAATTAAGTCTGGGATAATGGTCGGAATCCTTCGGGCGAGCATTGTTTTTCCAGCACCTGGCGGTCCGATAAGCAGGATATTATGATTCCCGGCGACGGCGACTTCAAGCGCTCGCTTGGCAAACAACTGCCCCTTGACATCAGACATATCAAAGTCATAACTGGAATATTTTTTAAATTCTTTTTTAATATTTATTTTTTGAGATTCTATCGTTATTTTTTGGTTTAAAAAATCTATAGCCTGAGATAATGAATTTATCGGATAAACCATTGTTTTGCCTGACACGCCAGCTTCTTTAGCATTTTGCGTGGGGACAATTAATTGCTTATAAGATTTCTTTATTCCCAGGATCATTGGTAGGATGCCTTTGATTGGTTTTACCGAACCATCAAGAGAAAGCTCCCCTAGGATTATAAACTCTTTAAGTCTTTCTTTATTAACTGCACCGGAAGCAGCCAAAATTCCTAGAGCAATCGGTAGGTCAAAGGCGGAGCCTTCTTTTTTTATATCAGCCGGGGCAAGATTTATGGTGATACGTTTGATGGGAAAATCAAAACTACTGTTTTTTATCGCTGAGCGGACACGATCTTTTGATTCCTTAACGGCATTATCGGGAAGTCCAACTATGGAGACTTGAGGCAGTCCCTTGGCAACGTCAACCTCTATTTCAATCAGTTGGCCTTCTATACCGACCACGGCGGCACTATCTACTTTCGCCAGCATATAAAGTTCCTATATTTTTTAAAAAACACTTTTTATATCTAAAAGCCAATTATAAAGTTGAATATTTTTTAAGTCAACAAAAATTTGCTTTTTAACAAAAACTATATTATAATCTTTCAATATGCAAATACAGGCCGTTAACTTTTTTGCAGAGGTCATACGCAACAAAATTATCTGGGCATCCTTTTGCGCCTGGCTAGTAGCTCAAGGCATAAAGGTGCTTAACAATATTATTAAAGAAAAAAGGTTTGATTTTAAATGGATTATTGGTACCGGAGGAATGCCGAGTGCTCACTCGGCTGGAGTTTGTGCCCTGGGTACAGCTGTCGGTTTGGTTTACGGCTTTGATAACGGGATATTTGCCGCAACAGCAATTTTTGCGGTCATAATCATGTCTGATGCCCAAGGGGTTAGGCGTATGACTGGTCACCAGGCGGAAGCCTTAAACCGGATTATCGATGATATATATCGCAAAAAAGGCATACAAGAGGAACGCTTACGAGAACTTATTGGTCACACTCCAGTGGAAGTCATTATGGGTGCATTCTTAGGTATTATTGTAGCCTTATTCATTATGACTATTTAATATTTATACGTGTAAAGGGGGCAATAGGAATGAGAAGATACATCATCTATATATTAATCGCCGTCATTAGCGTAGTTTTGTTTACTCGTTTATTTAAATTTGGGCCGAAAGTCAAATTGATGAAAAAACCAGCAAGCCAAATTGAAGTATTATTAAGCAAGGCGATAGAGCTTAAGTCGAGTTCGCCAGCCGAAGCGGTCCAGAAATTTGAAAAAGTTGTAAACGATTTCCCGGACAGCCAACAAGCAGCTATGGCGCTATTGGAGATTGCCAACATATATATCAGGCAGAACCAATTGCTAAAAGCAGAAGCGAATTTAAAACAACTAATTGATAATTATCCTCAAACCGAGCAGATGGTGCAGGCCCAAAAACAATTATGGAATTTAAATATCGCTATCTTGTTTTCTTCGCTTGAGACTGATGACAGTATGATCTATGAGGTCAAACCTGACGATACATTATATCGAATTGCTAAACGCTATGAGACGACTGTAGAGTTGATAATGAAAAGTAATAATCTGACCAGCTCGTTAATAAAACCAGGGATGAAACTGAAAATTGTAAAATCCATTTTTAATATTGTCGTGGACAAAGCAAACAATACCTTAGCCTTAAAGGTTGCTGGTGAGATTGTTAAGGTATATCCGGTAGGAACGGGTGAGAACAATTCTACTCCCGTGGGTAAATTCAAGATTGTAAACCGTATTGTTAATCCGGTTTGGTATAAAACTGGTGCGATTGTGCCGGCAGGGAGTCCGGAGAATATCCTGGGTACACGGTGGTTAGGTCTGTCACAGCCTGGTTACGGTATACATGGCACTATTGATCCGGACTCAATTGGTACACAGTGCACCCAAGGCTGTATACGGATGAGGAATGAAGATGTGGAAGAATTATTTATTATTGTTCCGGTCGGAACCGAGGTTACTATAAAATAACAAGTAAATTTATTGATTATGAATGGATCTGGCTTAGATTTTGAAAGACCAATAATCGAGTTAGAACACAAGATTGAAGAACTCAAAAAGTTTTCCCAGGGCCGCGATATCGATATACGGGATGAGATTATGCGGTTTGAAGAGAAGCTGGAAAAACTTAAAAAAGAGATCTTCGATAATCTTACCCCCTGGCAAAAAGTCCAGATCGCCCGCCATCCCAATCGACCGCTGTTTCTTGACCTTGTGGGTCTGGTGTTCGACTCGTTTGTGGAGCTGCATGGAGACCGTTGCTTCGGCGATGATAAAGCCCTCATTGGCGGCCTGGCCACCATGGGCCGGCAAAAGCTT
>JAHIYS010000248.1 GCA_018814965.1 Gammaproteobacteria bacterium | reverse complement strand
GACACAAATAAATCCGTCAAAGATAGACGCATCAGATAAAATAGCGTCTTGGCGTATTGATTATCTATTAAATAGGCTTACTGGTGCCAATAGTAATCTTTATTTGCCTTTTGATTTTAGAATAAAACATGTAATATAGTGATAATTTATTCATATATAAAACTGGGGGCAAGAAAGCAAATAGCCCAAAACCAATGATAAAAACAAATAAAATAATAGGAGGTATCTTCATTTTAACTGGCTCTGCTATAGGGGCAGGAATGCTTGTATTGCCACTTGTAGGGTTTGGTTCTGGGTTTGTAAATTCGGCTGCTTTATTACTATTGAACTGGTTATTAATGACTCTAACTGCATTATTAACTTTAGAGGCAAGTTCTGCTTTTGGGGCATACAATAATAGTTTTGGTGCTATGACAAAAAAACTATTAGGAAGCATGGGGCAAGTTATTACTTGGTTCTCTTATTTATTGCTGCTATATGCTACAACTGCTGCCTATATTTTGGGTGGTACATCTTTATTAGATCTAGTTATTAAAAATATATTTAATCTTGAACTTTCGTTTTGGGTTGAGGCTACTATTTTTACTTTAATTTTTGGTGGAATTGTCTTTTGGGGAACACATATTGTTGATTATTCTGTACGGTTTTTATTAAGCATTAAACTCATTCTTTTAATATTTATGCTTGTTATATTGATGCCATATGTTGATATGGGTAATTTGTTAGACCAGTCTTTTAGCCCAAAATATTTATGGGTAGCCGCACCAATATTTTTGAATGATTTTGGTTTCCATTTTTTGATTCCTAGCGTAATTAGCTATTGTAATTGCTCCGCTAAGGTTATGCAGCGAGTAATAATTACTGCAACTACCATACCGTTAATTATATATATCATGTGGTTATTTGTTGCATTTGGCATGATACCTATAAGCGGTGCTTTGAGCTTTACGAGTATCACTCATGAAGGAAGTTCGATAGGAGGCTTAACTCAAACTTTAATAATAATTGCTCAAAGTCAGGTTGTTACTGGATGTATCAATTTTTTCTTTTATATTGCAATGACGACATCGTTTTTAGGGGTGGCTCTTGGGGTATTTGATTTTTTAGCTGATGGTTTTAAGCGGGATAATACCTATTTTGGACGTTTGCAAACAGCAGCCTTGACTTTTTTGCCGCCATTTTTATTCGTACTTTTTTATAAAAATGGTTTTATCTTGGCATTAGAATACTCAGCCTTTTTTGCCATAATTTTAGAGATATTTTTGCCAGCTATTTTAGTTTGCAAATTAAGAGGTAATGGCAGTGCATTAAGCTCAACTTATCGGGTGCCGATTAATGCTGATTTTTTAATAGTCATTCTGAGTGGGATTGGTTTGTTATTGATGTGTGTTGTGGTGGCAGAGAGGTTTGATTTATTGCCAACTTTAGATGGTTTTTTTAGTTAATTTTTACTGAGGGTAGGGTTATGACAAAAAAGAAAGTGGTGTTGGCGTATTCTGGGGGGCTTGATACTTCAGTAATCTTAAAATGGCTAATAGAGGAAGGTTATGAGGTGATTGCATATATTGCCGATGTTGGTCAGCGGGATGATTTTAAATTGGCCAAGCAAAAAGCTTTAGCTATTGGGGCATCAAAGGTTTATATCGAGGATTTAAAAGAAGTGTTTGTCACAGATTATATTTTTCAAGTTTTTAAGTCAGGTGCTATCTATGAGAATAGATATTTATTGGGTACAGCAATTGCTCGACCTCTTATTGCTAAAAAACAAATTGAGATTGCAAGGCATGAGGGTGCAAGCTTTGTCGCGCATGGAGCTACAGGGAAAGGGAATGATCAGGCGAGATTTGAGTTAGCTTATTATGCATTAGAGCCATCTATAAAAGTCATAGCGCCATGGAGGATGGAAGAGTTTCTGCAAAACTTCCAAGGGCGATCAGACATGTTTGATTACGCAAAAAAATATGGCATTCCTGTTACCGCTACTGTAGGTAAGCCATATAGCGAAGATGAAAATTTATTGCATATTAGTCATGAGGCGGGAATTTTAGAAGATCCAAGTGCTGAGTGTGAAGAGGATGTTTATTCCATGACAGTTTCTCCTGAGAATGCGCCTGATAAAACCACTAAAGTCACTTTGACTTTTAATAATGGTATTCCAATAATGGTTGAAAATCACGAGACGGGTAGGGTTGAAACTACTCCATTAGAGATATTCATCTATTTAAATCAACTTGGAGCTGCAAACGGCATTGGTCGTTTGGACATGGTTGAAAATAGATTTGTGGGGATTAAGTCAAGAGGTGTTTATGAGAGTCCTGGTGGAACTATTCTTTATTTTGCCCATACTGATTTGGAAGGGATAGTTATGGATAAAGAGGTAATGAGGTTAAGAGATATCTTGGCAATGAAAATGACCGATTTAATTTACAACGGGTTTTGGTTTAGTCCAGAGATGGATTTTCTAATACAGGCTATTAATAAGAGTCAAGAGGGAGTCAATGGCGCAGTTACTTTAAAGCTTTATAAAGGGGGTGTTTATCCGGTATCAAGGGAAAGCAGGCGCTCCCTTTATGATAAGGATATAGCATCAATGGATGCTATTGGCAGCTATAAACCACAAGATGCAGAAGGGTTTATTAAAATCCACGCGGTTAGATTAATGAACCATGGTTTAAGCCAGAAGATGAAGATGGGGGGTGAAAAATGAAAGGGAAAAAATTAAATCCAATTTGGGGCGGGGTTTTTGCGCAATCATCATCAGAGGTTTTGCAGAAAATCAATCAATCTATATCGTTTGATAAGCGACTTGCTAAACATGATATTTTAGGATCGAAGGCGCATTGTAGGATGTTGGCTAAATCAAATATTATAACTAAGAATGAATGTAGAAAAATTATCAAAGGACTTGATGAGATTGATCAGAAAATATCGGCTGGTAAATTAAATTTTAAAACCAACTTAGAAGATATTCATATGAATATTGAAGCTGCTCTTACAAAAAGTATTGGAGCAACAGCAGGAAAATTGCACATTGCAAGATCAAGGAATGACCAGGT
>JAHIYS010000247.1 GCA_018814965.1 Gammaproteobacteria bacterium | reverse complement strand
TTGGGATCGATCTTTTGAATCTAGGGTTTAGTAAAATCTTTACTATTGTTATGCAATATCCAGATGAGATAAATGCAGGGACGATAGTGGCTCTTGCTGGACAGATAGTCAATTCCCCAGGAATTTTATTTAAGATTGTTGGAATATTGGTGGTATACACATTTATTACCGTAGCTGTTGTGAATATGTGTTTTTCGACGATATATTTACTTTATAGCGAAGTAATGAAAGCGGCTAACATTTTAGCGCCAGCTACTGGTCTTGAGAAGGAGCAATTAGAAGGAGTAAAGAGCGGGGTAACTGAAGCAGCTCAGTCAGGTTCAAGCGCTTTGAAAGCTGCTGAAGAGTTAAAAGGCGCTGGAATGAGATATGGTGGTAGTCTTGGCGGTGGTGGAGCAAAAAGTCCTGGTGGTAAAGATGGTGGTGATGATGGCGGCAAAGGTAGCCAAAAGAAACCAAAGATGGATGAGAAAGGACCAGAAGAGGAAGGGCCACAGGAGATGATGGAGGGTGGGCCAGAAGAGATAATGGAGGGTGGTGGTGAGGTTGTTCCAGAGGTGGCACCTGAAGCAACAACAGCAGTAGCAGGACCGAAACCACCACCAGGACCAGGAGCACCAGGACCGGGAACGCCAGGACCGGTAGCACCAGGACCGGGAACGCCAGTGCCACCACCGCCAGATCCAGTGGTAGCGCCAAATGTAACAGGAGCAGCAGTAACAGAAGCACTTGCGGCACCAGAAGAAGTGGGAGCAGTAGGAACAGTAGTAGTAGTAGGCTCGCCAGCAGGGGTGTAACAGCGATAGCAGGATTATAGGTTTTATGGTATGCATCCCATTAATCAAGCACCAGCTAAGGGAATTTCTCCAAGCATTTGCCTCTCAAAATACGCTGGTGATTAGTGGTGCCGTCTATTCCACAGAATGCTTTGCTGCAGCTGCAATGATTTTATATTCACGTTCTGGGATAATTCCAGCTTTAAACTTTTTCTCGGCATCAACAAGCATGCTTTGACCCCGTTCTTTCATGAGTTTTCTGGTAACAGAGGTAACTTTATCAGGATCAGACTCTAATAAAATATCGCGCACCTCTTCGTTGAACACCAAAAATTCCCGTAAAGCTACCTGTTTGCCATCAACTGTAGGTACCAATTTTTGACAAACAACTAATCTTAAAGTTTCAATAATATCGATGGTGCGTCCACCACGTTCTTCAGCTGGAAAGGTACCAACAAGACGGCGAATAGTTTCTGGAACCCCAGTAGTGTGTAAAGTGGTATAAACAGGATGCCCGGTTAGGGCAGCTTCTATGACCGCCGCGATCGTTTCAGGATCACGTGCTTCACCAACTAAAATTAAGCGTGGTTTACGGCGTAAAGCGTTACGTACCCCATCAGCAAATGTTGGTAAATTGCGTGGAATTTCTGATTGGCTTACAACCGCAGTTGGTTTTTCGATAGAATCAAATACAAATTCTATTGGAGCTTCGTAGGTAAGAACTTTACGATTACAATTTTGATCTTCAACTATTTCTCTAATAATTGCTGCAAGAAGGGTGGTTTTTCCAGAGCCTGTAGCACCAGTTATATAAACCACACCTTCGCGTGGAGCAATAGCATCGACAATTTCTGGTTGCAAATCTAAAGAGGATAGTTTGGGAGGTTCAGATGGTATGGTTCTTAAAGTTATTTGAATTCCATGATGCCCCTCTACCTGACAGCCAGTACCGTTAACACGATAGCGGTAGCGTTCAGTACGGGTGGGGCGAAATTCATAATGGGTGTCAACATCGTGGCCTGAGAGAATTTGTGTCGTACCGTTTGGGCCATATAATAAATTTAAAATATCACCAACCTCTGAAGTTGATAATTTATGTTTGGTTATTTTATAAAGGTGTCCGCTAACCTCAGCAATTACTGGTTCACCTGTTTGAAAGGTTATATCAGACGCCTTCATCTTGCTGCAATGAGCAAGGATTGACTCAAAGTTATCTGCGCCAAAGCGTAAAGGTTCTTGTGGAAAACTAAAGTCTGGTTGAGTCATAGTTATGTTTATTTAATGGTTGATTTTCTACAATTAATTTTTTCTATTTTGCCAGATAATGAAGAGGTCCCATATGAATTATTTTTTGGTGAGGCTTTAGTTGACATCACCGGTTTCCAGTTTTTAGAGTTAGGTTGTAACTCTGGGACGGCAGTTATTCTTAGTACCCGATCGTTTATGTGAAGATTGGTGCCATCACCGGTGACTCCAAGATCAGCTTGAGAGACATAGGGTGGGGTTACCATGTTTTGTGCTAATAATTTGCGATACAAGATCATCCCTTCGAAATCACGATGGAGACGGGCTAAATTGGCAGAAAATATTTCATCAGCTTGATTAACCCCTTCATTCCAGCCGATTTGAATATACTGATTCCATATTTTTCGTTCTGCTGGAGTTTGTGGCAATAGAGTGCTATTTGGGGTTTCTGGTTTTTTGTATGGCATCCAAATGTAGTTGCGCCAATTTGGTGGTGCTGTAACAAATCGTGGTAGTTGTATTATCCGATAGTCATGATCAGAAACTCTTATAGTAAAATCATCAGCCAAATTTAAGGCGTTTCTGCCCTCTACTAACACTGGGGGCAGTACATTATCACTTAAGATCAGTTGATTAAAATTAAAGATATTATCTAAGTTTCTTTTTTGTAATTGGAGCATCGTATTTAATTTATATGAGCGCCAAGAAAGACTTGCTTGAGCGGCTAAGCTCCGAGCAGTTTGTTTTAAAGTATCATAGCGAGTTGCGCTGATTTTAACTGCGGCTTGCGATTTTAAAGCCTCAATATTACTCAATTCTTTGGGTGGTTTTGAGCTTGAACAACCTACTGTGATCAGGATCACACCGATAATTATAAAGTTTAGCAATCGTTCTTTCATGAGGTTACTTTAATATTTTATTATTTTGCGTAACGTAGCTCTATGATTTTGCTTGCTGGATAAGTCACAATGTTGGCTTTATTGCCGCATTGGAAATTAGCGTCGCGCAAAACATCTGCTAACGGAGTGTCTTTGGCTGTGATAGAGATTAAAATCGGGATTCCTGGGGGCTTGCCTAATACATTTAGTTTATAGTTAGATGCCGTGGCTATTTTTTTAATAAAAGGTCCTATGGGGCCGCTCCAGTCTATAGAAGCCATTTGATTCATGCCAATCATCTCAGGGTCAACAGGGCTTGGCATTACTGCTTGAGGGTGA
>JAHIYS010000246.1 GCA_018814965.1 Gammaproteobacteria bacterium | reverse complement strand
CTGTACCGAAGTACAACCCGTTCGACTTGCATGTGTTAGGCATGCCGCCAGCGTTCAATCTGAGCCAGGATCAAACTCTTCAGTTTAAATCATGATAACTAATTTACATTAGCTACCACAAAACTAGCTCGAAATGAATTACTGTATTATTCTTTTGGAATTGTCGAGTCACTCATATCGATAATTATTATTATATAAAAAATCACTATGAGCGCCCACACAAATTGTTTCTAATGAATTTAAAGAGCAACCCTATATACATAGGTAAGACCGTGCATTCTACTAATTTAATTGGCCTTGTCAACAACTTTAAGATATTTATTTTATTTATTTTCTTACAAGAGAAATTATCCCATTTTCACAAGAAATTTCTCTCCTAAAAACACACTTAAACTCACCAAGGTAAAGCAAAGATTTATAGCTTACAACCCCATCAAGCGGGGCAAGAACGAACAACAAAGGACCATCTATAAGATTATAGAGCAGATCCTAATATCCCGCAGAAATATATGACAACCTAGGGAAGATCTACTACTCAAATTTCGAATTTGAATACATGGCAAAAACCTTGTCATCTTTACGACGTAAATCTAACTGCGCTAGCATTTTTTTTGATAATGCAAAAAACTGACCTCGGTATTTCGATGCTATCATCTCACCAGCAGGCAGTTTAACGTTCAGTGGATCATAGTGAATACCTTTTATACGAAACTCATAATGTAAATGAGCGCTAGTAGACAAACCTGTTGAGCCCACATAACCAATAACCTGCCCTTGCTTGACATATTTTCCTGATTGAATATTACTTGCGAATCTAGATAAATGGGCATACAAAGTGCTATAAACCCCGTTCTTAAGTATTATAGCTCTACCATACCCACCTTTAGTCCCAACAAATGCAATCTTACCATTGCTAGTAGCCTTAATGGGGGTCCCTGTACTAGCAGAAAGATCCACCCCTAAATGAGGGCGCACTGTACCAAGTATTGGATGAAGTCTTGTCATAGAAAATCTTGAGCCAACACGTTTAAAACTAACTGGATAACGGATAAACGCTGGCTTAATACTACGCCCATTGGGGGTATAAAAATCTGTTATCCCATGAGGATCAGTAAAGGCGATAACACGATCAACCTTGCCCTTATGCACCAATTCAGCTGCAACTATTTCGTTATCACGAACACTTTTACCGTTTACCGTATGCTCTTTATAAAATAAGGCAAAACTATCACCATTACGAAGTTTATTAATATTCATCCTATGGCTAAAAATATTAACGAACTGCGCCATTAATTTACCAGGGATTCCAGCCTTTTTCCCAGAGGTATAAATAGATTTATCGATATTTGCTGATGTATATCTAACAGTGGTAGTCGGCTCTATATGGTTTATCTTGGAATCCCATCCCTCATCTCTTGCCGTAATCACTAAAGTATTTAAGGAATCGATCTCATATACCAATCCCTCAACTTTAGTTCTAGTAGCATCAAGCGCAATATTTATTTTCTTTCCAGATTTTAAATTTCTAAGGACATTAGCTTGCTTTAGCGCAAGGATGCTTGCTGCACTTTTATCATCTAAACCGTTTCTTCTAAAAATGTTTTTTAGATTGTCATTTTTTCTTACGGTAGCTACTAGTGGCTTTGGATCATTTATTGCAAGATCATTAGAACTTTTATCGTCAGCTTTTATATCAGCAGCATTGTCAGCAACAACTACGGACGCTGCCTGTAAGATTCTTTTATCTACAGACGCTAAATCGATATGGGCTCCACCGCCGTTTTGGATAAGTTTAAATGCAAATATACCGCCAGCAAATAAGATACAAACAGCAAAAATCCATACCAGACGTGGATTGCGGTAAAAAGCTATCGACTTTGCTTTGATGTTGTCAAGATTTTGTGCATCATTATCTGGCGGGGTATAATCCAAGCGAGCTCCCAAAATTTCAGTTATATAACTTTCGCCATTTTATCAAAAATGGCCGGTAATTCAATTTATTTTTAACCGCTTGATTAAATTAAACAACTTCCTGCTAGACAAAAAAACATAAATGACTTAGTTTAATACTATATTTCAAATGCGGCATATATCTTATGGCAGATACTAACATACTTCTAAACAAAGTGCATGATCTTAAAAATGGTCTAAATGCTCTTAGGGGGTATCTTTGACTACGACTCAAAAAGCAACCGTCTAACAGAAATCTCGAAAAAGCTAGAAGACCCCAATATATGGTCTGATTTGCAAAAAAGACAATCTCTTGGCAAAGAACAAGTTCAGCTAGAAACACTTATAAGAAAAATAGACACTTTAAGCTCCAATACCCAAGACACTGAAGATTTATTACAGCTTGCAATCGATGAAAATGACGATAAAACAATCTCAGAACTTGAACAAGATATAACAAAACTATCTGAACAAATAGCTACAATAGAATTTCAAAGAATGTTTTCTGGCCCTATGGATCAACACAATGCATATCTAGATATTCAATCTGGATCAGGAGGCACTGAGGCCCAAGATTGGGCTGAGATGTTAT
>JAHIYS010000245.1 GCA_018814965.1 Gammaproteobacteria bacterium | reverse complement strand
CTATTTCTAGAAAATGCATTATGAGCATATAAAGCATTGAGGATTCTATAATCGGAAATATATCTACCAGAGGTATCAATAAGCATATACTTATTCAAACGATCATTTGTTATCAAATGAAAATGGCTACCGTCCTTATACATACGATAAAAAACCACATCTTTGATATCAGTACTTGCAAACAATGGTTGACATAAATCATAAAAACTATTGTTCTCAGAAAAAGCTATGTATTTCGGCGGCAAAAGAATATTCACAAACTCCCCTAAATATCGCCCAAAAAAACAGTTATTGTATAACGAATAACAGAAAAAGTCATGCAGATGGGCTAAATATAAAAGCTCTAATAAATTATTCTAGTATAAAATTAGCAGCATGATAAAAGTCTAATAGTTGGCAATGAGAATTAATCGTGTTCATATTTATAGCGATCAGGTAATTAAGGAGTAAAAAATTAATCCTCTTCCTCATTTATACATGCCTGACATCCACACCAGTCAAGACTTGCCCATTTATCTACGATAGAGAAGAAAGACCAAACATCGAAATAACCAAGGAATACAAAAATTGAACTGCTGGTTGCATTACGAAATTTATAACGCCTAGCGCCACTAAAATTAACAAAATGATTAGGCCATAAGGCGCAATTCGCTCATATTGATATGCTAGAGATCTAGGCAATAAGCTAGCAATAATATGTCCGCCATCAAGCATGGGAATCGGTAATAAATTTAAAATCGCAAGCATTAAATTAATACTAATCCCTGCTATACCCATCATATAAATAGCTACCGATCCTGGAAAATCTAAACCTGCTAATACCATTCCACCTCTAGCAATCCCAGCCCAAATAACAACCATAATTAAATTGGCAATAGGTCCTGCTGCAGCAATTAGCGCAAAATCTCTTCGAGGCTTATGCAAATTCCGTATATCGATCGGAACTGGTTTTGCCCAACCTATAATTATACCCCCAAGAAATAGCAGTACAATGGGGACAACAATGGTCCCCATAAGATCAATATGTTTTATTGGATTTAGAGTTAATCTTCCTAAAACCTTAGCAGTTTTATCCCCGAGCAAATAGGCAACATAGCCATGAGCTACCTCGTGAACGGTGATTGCAAATAACACTGGCAAAATCCACACCGATATCATTTGTACTGTTGTATGCTGCATAAGATTCTTCTTAGTTAAGATACTCAAATAGTTTTACTACCTTCACTACCCCAGCCACAGTACGAGTTTTCTCGGCAGCAAGCGTAGCTTGTGTGCGCGTAGTTAAACCCATAAGATAAACCACCTTATTTTCTGTAACAATTTTCAAAGTAGCAGAGTTAAGTCCTGGAGTGGCAGCTAATACTGTTTTAACTTTGGTAGTTATCCAAGTATCGTTAGCACGCGCCATATCAGAAATTGGCTTCTCAATTGTGACTTCATTATAAAGCATCTTGACTTTAGAATTAGATTTTACTATTGCCTCTGCTTTACTGCGTAATTCAGCTGTAGGAGCTTGTCCCAACAACAAGGCAATATGATTAAAAGTAGTAACTGACACATGAGCTTGACCTCGTAGTTCCTTGTCATTATAGAATTTATTTTGTATCTGAAAAGTGACATCGCGATCTTCAGCCATAGTTCTAGCACTACGATGATCAAAGACTACGAAACCAGTAGCTGCACCAGCAACAAAAACAGCTGGGATACACCCTTGCAACATTAAAATAGCCGCAAAAATTAAAGGGATTTTTCTCATACCATTTCCTCATTTTTTTTAAACAACGATAGATCAATCAATTCACACAAACAATGGATAATTAAAATATGTACTTCTTGAATACGTGGAGTAACTTCAGATGGGACCCGTATTTCAATATCGGTAGCCTCTAAAACACCGGCCATTAGGCCCCCACCTTTTCCGGTTAAAGCTATAACCTGTATCCCACACTCATGAGCTTTATGGATCGCATGCACAACATTTTGTGAATTACCACTTGTAGATATCGCAAGTAGTATATCACCTTTTCTACCTAATGCTTTTATTTGTCTTGAGAAAATACTCTGGTAATCATAGTCGTTGGCAATTGCAGTTAAAGTAGCCATATCAGACGTCAAAGAAACCGCATGCAACCCATCACGCTCCATTTGAAACCGATTTACTATCTCTGCAGTAAAATGACAGGCATCACTTGCCGAACCCCCATTGCCACAACTCAAAATTTTGCCACCACTATTAAGACACTTTACCATAACCTGGCCAGCATCATTAATGGTTGGCGATAAAGTCTTAGCGACCTCATCTTTTAATTTAATACTATCATGGAAATTCGCTTGAATACGCTCAATTAAAACCATAATGATTCCTCTTTAAAACTGCTGTAGCTTTATTTTTAATAAAGGTGATGGAGGGATTTTTCCTTCACTAAGCTTCTGGGCTTTACGATAAGCTAGCTCAGCCTCTTTTGTATTACCAAGTTCTAATAATGCATCCCCAAAAGCCTCGCTTGTCTCGGCAGCATAATCCTTATCATCGACTGAATTTAGCAAATCTAGTGCCTCCCGAGATTTTTTCATAGCGATCAATACCCGTGCAGCACGAATCCTAGCCAATTGACGAATATTTTTACTCGGGGCTTTCTTCATAGCAAATTGTAGCCTTTCAAAAGCTGTATTTAAATCCCCCTTCTCTACAGCATCCTTAGCCAATAATAATGCAGCAAAACTTGCATATGGAGATCTAGGATAATCCTTGATGAGACTTTCACCAAATAACTTTGATTCTTCGTCTTTTTTCTGATCAGCAGTAGTTAACATCTGCATATAAATAGCTGATGAATACTCCAAAGTAAAATTATGATGGCGATGCCAATAACGCCAACCAAAATTAATTGCCAAAAAAATTACTACCGTAAATAAAAGATAGTAGCCATATTCTTGCCACCATCCCTTTACCATCTGCACTTGCTCTTTATCTGACATCGACATAAAACACCTTTACTTAGTTATAAAAAAATTCTCTATATTTTCAATTTTGATTCTTTGTTGCGGCTTATCTTCACGTAAATATTTTAGCAGAATCTCTTCTGAATCAAGCTCGGCATCACCCAAGATAGCGGCCATATTTGCCTCACTCTTATTGGCTCGTTTTAGCTGAGCACTTAAATCTCCACCACCGCAATTTACTATAACACCGACATTGTTATTTTTACGAATTTTTTCTGCAAGCCCCATCCCAACAGTAACAGCTCTATCACCCAACAAGACAAGATAAATCGTATCCAAAACAGGCAGGGTTAAATTTTCAGCTACCAATAAAAGCAAACGCTCTAAACCAAGCGCAAATCCAATTGCAGGGGTAGCTTTGCCACCCATTTGTGCTACCAATCCATCGTAATGTCCTCCGGCACATACTGTATTCTGCGCTCCAATATCTGTGGTCACCCACTCAAATACTGTCAAACAATAATAATCTAACCCTCTAACCAAGCGTGGATTTATTACATATGGTAACTTTACTTGATCTAATATTTTACATAACCCATCAAAATGGGCGTGTGCTTTACTATCAAGATAATCAAAAATTTTCGGAGCACTTTTAATTAAATCTTGTAACGCAGGATTTTTACTATCTAAAATCCGCAAAGGATTAGATAGTAATCGTCTCTTACAATCCTCATCTAACATATCTTGATTATCATTAAAATATTTAACTAAATGTTCTCGATATTTAGCACGACTATCAGCATCACCAAGAGTATTAATTTGTAACTCAACCTTATGGTCTATTTTTAACTCTTGCCAAAACCTCATCGCCAAAAGCATCATTTCTGCATCTATATCTGGCCCAGCTAAACCGTAAGCTTCAACTCCAAATTGATGAAACTGACGATAACGCCCTTTCTGGGGACGTTCATGTCTAAACATAGGACCACAATAAAATAAGCGCTGGACCTTATTATAAAATAAACCATGCTCAATCCCTGCACGAATACAACCAGCAGTTCCTTCAGGACGTAGGGTTAAACTATCACCATTACGATCTAAAAATGTATACATCTCCTTTTCTACTATATCGGTTGCCTCGCCAATGGTTCTAGCAAATAATTGCGTAAACTCCAACAGCGGCAAACGGATCTCTTGATAACCATATTGCAGTGTAATCTGACGCAAGACTCTTTCTATCTCAACCCAATACCTACTAGTATCAGGCAAAATATCATTCATCCCTCGAATTGCTTGAATATTTTTTACCATACCATTACCAGCTTATCTTCTTTTTTTTATAACTACTTTAGATGAATTAATTTCTAATGGAATATCTAGATTAGTAACATCAGCATCTGATGAATTTTGATCTGTATCAACAGCAGAGTCATCTCGCTTGTTATTACGGCTTGACTTGGAAATAATATCATCATTAATTACCGTAGATTGTTGCCCATTATCAGCAGCATCCTTATCCTCATCTATCACCACCTCAGAAGCTGACGAAACATCGGCAACCTCCTCAGCTTTATGGGTTGATAACTTAACTATAAACAACACAAAAGCACCTAAAATCACAGCAGCAAACATACCTACCAAGATCAACCTAACTCTACGATCTTTTAACAAATTAAATGAATTTGAGCCACTGGCATCATATTCACTTTGAGTCTTCACATTTGATTTAATTTCATCATTAGAATAAACATTTAAAGCACGAAAACTTTTAATCACTTCATCCGCCGGAATATGTAAAAGTTGAGCATAAGCTTTAAGATATCCCTCTGCATATACTTGCGCTGGGATTCTGCTGTAATCATCAGCCTCGATCGCGGCAATAATTTGCTTGCCGAGCAACAATCTCTGAGACACATCATTCAAACTAATGTGTTTATCTTCTCTTGCCTTCTTAACAATTTGACCCGGAGTCAATTGTGATAAATCAGATGGCTCTAACATATTATTCATACTGAAATCCTCTTTTAATTTTCTGATCAAACCAGCCTAAAACATAGGGGGACAAAGCAGGCTATATTGTATGCGAGTTTTAGTAAGAGTTGAAGCAATTTAAACGAAATTCCCACACCCATACAAAGATACATTTGGCGCGCCTTACAACCAAATATGACAAATTATAACCCTCTTTTGCTTTGCCTTGTATTATAATGGAATAGACCTTGTCTCTAAAAACTTAAAAAAATCAAGGCCGCTATGCAGCGATTCCTTATAACTATCTTGAAACCCTAAAAGTAAAAAAAGCTGATGGCAACCAACTTACAATCCTATCCGCAAAACGACGAGCAAGTTCACGCCTTCCCTCAGGCAACAAGAGTATTGCCCTGTTTAGTAAATCACCAGGAGGAAGATCAAGAACCGCCTCTTCCAACTGTATATTACCTCGAGCTTCAAAAATCCTCCTAAATCTTACCTGTATAGGATCATCTTCGTCTGCAGCAGCATCAACCATAACCTGAAGCCGATCAGCCACTTGATTTCGTAATTCTAAGACTGTTACATCTAATGAACCATGATGCATCATATATGATGTTATAACAGCATTAAACAAACAGTTACCATCCCCTGGGATTGGTATTATTCTACGCTCACTATGATTATATGCCATAAAATGACCATCAGCATACCATAAGTATATTTCTTTGGGATCACCATCATTTGAGGGCTCTATTCTTATAGCGTTGTCAATTCCAGGCTGAAAAATATTTATCACTAACCCTAATTCATCTGCTATAGCCTGAACCTCAAGATCCCCTCCCCATAACACATCACGACCATTTCCTGCGTCAGCATTACGCATGCCAGTTATATATTGACCTGAAATACCACGTAAAAAAACTTTCCTTTTTTCCTTCAGATCTTTGTTAACTTTTGATTTTCCCTTTTGCTTTGTGTTACCACCATATTCATTCAAAAATTCCTCTTTCTCATTTTCGAGATACTTCTTTAGATCATCCTCATCGCCAGAATAAGCGCCATCTGAATCTTCATCTGGACCATGTAAAGCCCGTAGCTTATATCGTAACATTTTACTACTTTTAGGCATCATCCTGTATTCTAAGCTACCGTTTACCCTTTTTTTATCCTTAAAGTCACGCGCCACTAATTCTCTTGTAGGCACCCAACCAGCCATCAAAGAAATCTTATCCTTTTCAACCAGCAAAGATTCAAAATTATCAATATTTACAATATAGGGCAAAAAACAAACAACTGGAATTACGGTAAAAGGGTCTAATTGAGCAAGATGTCTGGCCACCTCAAAGTCTAATAACAAATTAAGTCCATTTAAAAATTTACTTTTATCTCTTAGCTCAGCAACAATTGGCTGCCCATCTCTTCTTTGTTGTGAAAGTTTATCAAAACATTGGGACTGATCACCATAACCTTTCATCACTTTAAATAAATCTTCCCATTTTGCACCATTACCTGTAATACCAGACAACAATCCATTTCCAATTTGGTTGTAAGATGGTTTAGATTCTAACTCATACCGAAATTCACCAATTTTAAATGTAGTAGGATAGTTATCATCAAACAAACAATTACCTTTGCTTTTTATAAAATATTTATTAGATATCACAAATTTATCCCTAAAGTCATCTAATGTTGTAATTTTGATCACACGACCAGAAGTTGTTTTATTGCACCAATTAATCCCATTTTTATATCTATTTATTTCATAATATTCTTTTAGAAAACTGATCTTGTACTTAAGCACCTCGGTTAAAATATAAATCCGAGATCTTGATGAAAGCCCAGACAAATCAATTATTGACTTACTTGGCTTCGGATTATCATACTCACTTTTGAATTTCTTTAATCTTTCTTTTGCAACGGGGGAAATAAATTTTTCTTTCTTACTTGCTAAAAATTTTTTAGCAACTGCAGCGACCTTATCATAGTCAAGATCAGGCAATTCATTTAAATATATTTTATGAAATTTATCTCTTACAACCTCAACCTCAACCTCGTCATCACCATCTTTTTGAGAAGCAATCTCATCTTGACTGTCATCGCCCTCATCCTCTGAAGAAGCTGATGATGTGTCTTCTGAATCACCATCAGAATCTTTTTGTTTGTCTCTGATCTGGGTTGTAGGATCTGAGCCCCCATTAATTGACGCTCTTTTTGGAGCAGCAAAGGATAAAGATGTAATGAACATAAACAACATTACGAGTATTAATATTTTTTTCATAGAAAGTCTCTTTGGTTTTAGAAGCATGAGCTTTTAACTAGAAGTCTATAATCTTGACCATCTGATTAACAACCTTCGCCGGCCAACTGCCCACACGCGGCGGCTATATCCCCTCCACGTGACTTACGAGTTATGGTATTAATACCAGCATCTAATAAAACCTGGCGGAAGAGATCTATATTATCTTGAGATGATGGCTCAAGATCAGTGTGTGTCACTATATTTCCTGGAATCAAGTTAACCTTATAACGCCCATGAGATAATAGCTTGACCAATTGCTTTGCATGCTCAATTTTGTCGTTAACCCCAGAAAGCATAATGTATTCTATCGTCACCTGCCGCTTACCATCTTTGAAGTAATTATTACATGCTGCAATTAACTCTTTTAACGGATATTTTTTATTAATAGGCATTAAACTACTACGCAACTCATCATTTGGCGCATGAAGAGAAACCGCAAGCGCTACTTCACTTTGATCCCTTAAAAGCAACATCTCTGGAACAAGACCACAAGTACTAACTGTAACTTTATATTTAGATAATCCGTACGCATTATCATCAAGCATTAATTCTGTGGACTTAAGCACATTAGTATAATTTAAAAGCGGCTCACCCATCCCCATAAACACAACATTAGTTATAACATGAGTGCGTGTTGTATTATCAGGAGATAGCTTTCTTACAGCTAACCATAACTGCCCTATGATCTCCGCCACAGTTAAATCACGTGTAAACCCCATCATGCCTGTAGCACAAAAACTGCAACCTAATGGACATCCTACCTGGGAAGAAATACACAAAGTGCCACGGGAACCTTCAGGAATATAAACCGTCTCAATAGAGTGACCATCTTCAAGCTGCATTAACCACTTACAAGTACCATCTTCTGCAATTAACTCTTTAATAAGTTCTGGAGCTTTAACTTCTGAATGTTGTGACAAGTAATCCCTTAGAGTTAAGCTTAAATTCGTCATCAAAGCAAAATCAGTCACTCCGATTTGGTGAATCCATTTGATTACTTGAGGAGCACGATATTTCTTTTCTCCCATATCAAGAAAAAATTTCTCAAGATCACTGCAAGTAAAATTTAGAAGATTGTCTTTGGACATGTTATTTCAAACTAAAAATTGATTTTAATTCATCAGGAACTATGGGTTTGCCTGTAGCCTTAGCGATACAAACTACTATTGTTTTTGCTTCAACCATAACCTTCTGATCACTTTTACGAAAAATCTGTTGCACACATGCAAGACGCACTCGGCTCATAGCCTCTAACTTTGAAGTAACGATAAATCCATCTCCATCTTTAAGTGAGGATTTAAAATCCATTTCAGTCCGTATCAATACCATGTCGAAACCACTGTCATGCATTGCAACTATATCAATACCCAAAAACTTTAAATGGTTACAACGTGCCTGGGCTAAATAATTAAAATAATTGGCATTATTAACTATTCCTTGAAAGTCAATTTCGTTATTCCTGACTTCGCTTTCCCAAATAAAAACGTCATTAACATTCATAAGAACCTAACGCGAATAAATTTCTTCTGGTTTAAAAAAGAAACTGATCTCTTCGGCAGCAGTTTCGGGAGCATCAGATCCATGAACAGCATTAAGATCAATTGAGCTCGCAAAATCGGCACGAATTGTACCAGCATCAGCTTTTGCAGGATCAGTAGCGCCCATAATCCGACGATTTTCTAATATTGCACCCTCTCCCTCTAATACCTGCACTAGCACTGGTCCAGATACCATAAAATTAACCAATCCTTGATAAAATGGCCTATCTTTATGAACCGCATAAAAGTCTTCAGCCTGTGAATTAGTTAGACGTAACATCTTAGCAGCAACAATTTTTAAGCCATTTTGCTCAAAACGACTTAATATTTCACCGATAACATTCTTGGATACCGCATCTGGTTTGATAATAGATAAAGTTCTTTCAACTGCCATAAATCACACTCCTACACTTATAAAGTGTAAAGATTATACAGGGTTCTCTTTAGCTTGTAAAAATACTTACCAAATAAATAAGTACTTTTTACCGATAGACAAAAAGATAAAAAAAACTATAATACAGGTGTTTTAATATTTTAAAAATTTGGTATGAATATATCAGATTTTGTAACACTCCAAATTAAAGCTAAATAATATTTCCTTAATATTTGTTTTCAAGTTGCAAAGACATACTAGTTAAAGTTTTGCTTGCAAAAAAATGGTTGATATATTTTAAACGCGTTAATTAATAAGGAAAATACTCAATGATAAACTTCAATTTAAGCAATTTATTTAAAAAAGCTCCTATTGAAAAAATAACCGACCCCTGTGTAATTGATAAAACT
>JAHIYS010000244.1 GCA_018814965.1 Gammaproteobacteria bacterium | reverse complement strand
ATAAGTTTGGGGCACTAACTTCTAAAAAGGCGCTGCAAGTATATGAAGGGAAGTATTGCCGTTTTAGTGAGTTACAAGAGCTTGATTTAGATAAAATCAATGCGATCATCAATAGTGAAATGTTTAAACCTATAGCAGCAGAATTTGAAAAACCTCCTTTTGTAGCCATAAAAGATCTTGATGTTGAGGCAATTACAGCGCTCACCTCTAAAGATGTATTGAGAGTACTTCAAGGAGGAGCTGAGTTTGATGTTTTGAGCAAGCTGTATACAGAAGATAATAATAAGTTTGGGGCACTAACTTCTAAAAAGGCGCTGCAAGTATATGAAGGGAAGTATTGCAGTTTCAGTGAGTTGCAAGAGCTTGGTTTAGATAAAATCAATGCGATCATCGATAGTGCAATGTTTCAACCTGGAGCGGCAAAATTAAAAAAACCTCCTTTCGCAGCCATAAAAGATCTTGATGTTGAGGTAATTAAAGAGTTCACTTCTTTAAAAGTATTGAAAGCGCTTGGGGCAGGGGTTGGCTTCAAAGAGTTGCAAGAGTTATATGAAGGTAATACAGAAGGATTTGTTGCATCAACAACATTTGTAGGCCTAAAAGCAGCGCTTGAAGCAGGAGCTCTAATAGAAGATTTTATTGGCCTTGATGCCAAAAAATTTAATTTTCTTGTTGGTCAGAGCGCGAGTAATTTATATGGATTAGGTATTCTCTTTTCGTCCGTAAGAGAATTAACCGATGGCAAAAACTGGTATGCTAAGGGTAAGGCGTTTACTGAAAGTAATTTTATGACTCATCTGTTACAATTAAGGAATTCTAAAAAAGAAGATGCGAACCAGTTGCCGTCATTATTTGCAAATTTACTAGAGTTATATAATTCAAATAATGAAAAGTTCAATGCGCTAACTTCTGGAAAGGCGCTGAGAGTGTATAACGAGAAATATTGTGACCTCAATGAGTTGAAAGAGCTTGATTTAGATAAAATCAAAGCAATTATTAATAGTGACATGTTTGCCAAAATATTTGCTATTCCCAATAAGCCCGCTTTTTCGGAGATAAAAGATTTAACTGCTGATAAAATCAAAGTGCTCACCTCTTCGAAGGCGCTAGAAAAATATAAAGCAGGTGCTAACTTTGCAGATTTAAAAGGGTTAAGCGTTGAGGGTATTTCTAGGCAACTTGAATCAGAAGAGCCTCCTGTTAGGCCATCGATGTAGTAAAGAGGGCTTTGCAAGCTGAAAATCTTGTATCTTGGATCCTGCGTTCTTCGTCGCCCGACGACAACCATCAAGATTTGGGCCCCGTTTAAAACGGGGCCCAAAGAAAACAGTAAAAAACTTCTGCTTGAAACAGCTCCTTAATATGAAATTTTTTGGTGGCCGTATCCTTTAGGCTGTGCGAAGTGGTAAGTAGAGAGTATGGTATTTTAAAATTTTAAGGTGGCCGTAGGCTTTAGCCTTCGTTGTATGGCTATGATCAAATTCAAAAAAACGCATGCTAAAGCTTGCGCCTACCTATTTATGTGAAGTGGAAGATTTGTAGCCTTTGTTTACCGCTATTTTATGGATGAGGAAATTAACTTTCGAGTTTTATTTTGGCAAATTTTAGCTTGCCAACCTGATAGGTATGCAGAGTGCTTTTTTTGATTTTAAGCGAATGGTCGCTAACTTTTTCGCCATCAATTTTTATGCCACCTTGCTTAATTAGGCGATTGGCTTCGGAGGTGCTTGAAGTTAAGCCGGCTTGTTTTAATAAAGCACTAAGCGCTATTTCATCTGCGCCAATGTTTATAACCATGGTTTCAAGATCTGTTGGCATGATTTTGTTTTTGAATCTTGAAGTGAAATCCTCTAAAGCTTTTTCTGCAAGTTCTTTACTATGAAACCGTTCAACAATCTCTAAAGCCAGTTTAATTTTAACATCGCGTGGATTTAAGTTGCCGGTTTTGGTTTCTTCTTGCCACTTGTTTATTTCACTCATTGGTCTAAAGCTTAGTAATTCAAAATAACGCCACATTAATTCATCAGAGATTGACATCAGTTTGCCAAACATATCTTGGGGCGGTTCATTGATTCCAATATAGTTGCCAAGGGACTTTGACATTTTTTGAACACCATCAATCCCTTCTAAGAGAGGCATAGTTAAGATGATTTGTGGTTTTTGACCAAAATGTTTTTGCAGTTCTCTGCCTACTAAAAGATTGAATTTTTGGTCGTTGCCGCCAAGCTCGACATCAGCTTCGATAGCTACCGAATCATATCCTTGTAATAATGGATAGAGAAACTCATGTATAGAGATCGGTTTATTCTCTTTGTAGCGTTTACTAAAGTCATCGCGTTCTAACATTCTTGCTACGGTATAGCTTGAAGTTAGTTTAATCATTTCCATGGAGGTTAATTTTTGTAGCCACTCTGAATTAAAAACCACTTTAGTTTTTTCAGGAATTAGAATTTTAAAAATCTGTTCTTTATAGGTGCGGGCATTTTCTAGAACCTCGTTTTTGCCAAGAGGTGGGCGGGCTGCATTTTTACCGCTTGGATCCCCGATCATTGCTGTGAAATCCCCGATGAGAAATATCACCTCATGTCCTAAATCTTGAAACTGTCGCATTTTATTGATTAATACAGTATGACCAAGATGAAGGTCAGGTGCGGTTGGATCAAAACCAGCTTTTATTTTTAGAGGTTTACCTGAAAGTAACCGTTCCTCAAGCTCCGATTCAATAATAATTTCTGTAGCGCCACGTTTTATAGTTGTTAAAGCGGAATCTTTGGCAGTCATAGTTTATTCCCAGTGCAAATTATTTGAGAGTTGGTAATAAATTAAAGGCATACATTAATGCCAGCACAATCGAAGTTGAGCCAATCAAAACAATTAGAGCTAGTCCTATATTACCACATTTGACTCGATATGGAGATTTAAGTGTTGAATGTTTACGCAAATAGTAGGCCATTAATGCTGGCAAAATGAATGCTAGAATTGCAACCGCTATGGAGGCGTAATTTAGTGCTTTAACAAACCCGCCAGGAAAGAATAATGCAAATATAACTGGCGGTATAAACGTTAAGCCGGAGGTTTGTAAGCGTCCGAACCTGGTGTCTTTGCGCTTAAATCCTTCTGCTAGAAAATCAAATAAACCTAACGCTACCCCTAAAAATGAGGTGGTTAAGGCAATGGTAGCAAAACTATTGATGCTTGATGTGATCCATTTGTTATTTGCTATGGATGTTATCAGCTGAATAAGTTGCCTTGGTGGGTGGGGGTCAGAAGCAATGCTGGTGAAACTGTTATCGCCGGTTAATGGTATGATCCCAAATACGCAGGCAAGCCACCACAAATAAATTAGCATAGCAAAAGTATTGCCAATAATTACAATCATTTTTAATTGTCGCGGTTTATCTCCAACATAGATTCTTAAACTAGGAATGATAAAGTGATAGGAAAATGCTGCAAGAAAAACGGGTATTGCAGCTAATATATATTTGGCATGAGAGATACCTTGGATGGTTATTAACTTGTTAATTTCTATTTGTGGGGCAATAAGAGATAGGGCAACAATTAGAGAGAGCCCTTTTAGGCTCATTAAGTTCCTGTTTAAATAATCTACAGCTTTAGTGCTCCAAAATACAGCAACACCAAGTATCATTGTAAATAGTACAGCACTGATCCAATTGGGAATCTCAACATTAAATATAGAGTTGACGATACCAGCTACAATGCTGGATCCTCCCATTATGTATGTGATCATTATGGCATATAACAAAAACAGATATGATGCCCAAGTGATTACTTTGCCAAAAATACCTAAGGTTTGTGTAGACATTGCGTTAAAACTGCAGGCTTGGCTTGGTAGAGCTAGAGTCACCTCAATAACCAATAGTCCAGTTATGGTTGATGCTGCCCACAATATTAATATCATGGTTGCTGATAATATAAATCCAGCAGAAGCACTTACAGCAGGCATTGCAAGCATACCTGCGCCAACTGCGGTGCCAATTAAGATTAATGTGCTGCCAATAAATTTGCTAGTGTTCATGCTAAACCTTTAAAATATTGAATTTAATGCGGATTGTATTTAATTCTTATAAAATTAACAACTAAATGTTTAAGGGATAAGCTTTCTGTAATGGTTTGATACAATATTGTTTCTTATTTAAGCAAAGGTGATTCGGCATAATCAATTGAGATTGCTTCGCCTTCGGCTTGCAATGATGCTTTTGTTGAAATGGTGAGACTGATAAATCTGATGTTTTTGCCGTCATTGTACTGGATTGCCGCGTCGCAATTGTAAAGGTCACATAATTCACTGACAAAACCAAATATTTAAGCACGAATTAAAGACAACATTGCCGCGCATTTTATGCACACCACTCGAAGATATTTTTTTAGGGCCGCCGTAAATACTTCCCTGTAGGCTGTCACTCGACATCCTGTCTCATAGACCCCTAAAAGAACATCGTCTCGGGCGTACATAATGCGCTACCTAACTCTAATACTTTACTAAGCGAAGGACCACCGTAGGTGTTCTTGTTTGTGGGCACTATAAGCCAGGAAGGCGCATGCGAGTCTACAGGGATGTATTTACGACGTCCCGAAAACAAGAACACCGAAAGGCTCGATGCTTAGTAAATCATCTCACAATAGCGAGTATGT
>JAHIYS010000243.1 GCA_018814965.1 Gammaproteobacteria bacterium | reverse complement strand
TACTTCGTAAGCTCGCAATGACCCCCTTCCCTGATAACAATAGCCTATTAACCTACAACCAACATTTTGCGATATCTGCATTGCCACTCGCGCTTTTATTTCCATCTTGATCGAGTGATAATGTTTGGCATATAAGATCTTTTTTTTGATTGCCAATGGGAGTGGCTTTTAGGGTATAAAGATCATCTTTAGTTGTTAATTCAAGGCAATAGTGATTTTTGGATTGGGTTCTATTTGATAATAAATCTTCTAATGTTGCTCCATCATAGGTGTGATTTGAGGCATAATATATCTCCAAACTACTAGCTAAATCTAGGAGCGCCATTGTCATATAAACCCTTCGTGTTCTTAACAAATGCTCATTATATGATGGGTAAGATATTAGACCAAGGATGCTAATTACCGTAAGCGCCAGTACCAGTTCGATTAAAGTAAAGCCGTAGCTCTTCATTGTCGGTTAGTCCCTAAAGATAAATAATTGTTTGATAAATTGTAAATTGAGATTTAAAACTGTTTCAATACCGTATAATATACCGGAATCAAAAAACGTTTTGGTAACTAAAAGTATGAGTGATAGAAAAGGTAAGCTTGGTTTATTTATGTTAATAGCTCTAGTGACGGGCAACATGGTCGGTTCAGGAGCATTTTTACTTCCAGCTAATCTAGCTAGGGTTGGTAGTATTGGGCTTTTGTCTCTAATTTTTACGGTTATTGGCGTGTTATGCCTAGCTTTGGTATTTGCTAAAATGAGTTTATTGATTCCTAAAACTGGGGGGCCATATGTTTATGCCAGCGCTGCTTTTGGAGAATACATGGGGTTTCAAACCGCTTATTATTATTGGATCGCAGTATTGGTTGGAAATGCTTCTATTGTAGTAGCCACGATAGGTTACCTCAATGTATTTTTTCCATTACTAAATGACCCTATTGCCAAAACACTAGCTATCCTTGCTGTTATCTGGTCACTAACGATTGTAAATATTATTGGAATACGTTTTGCAGGATTTGTCCAAATAATTACGACTATTTTAAAATTCACCCCTTTATTGCTTGTAGGTATTTTAGGTTGGTGGTTCTTTCATCCAGAATATCTGGTGCAAAATTTTAATGTTACTTCAGGCGCAGATTTCAGCGCTTTTTCTTCTGCTATAGTTTTAACTTTGTGGCTTTTTGTTGGTGTAGAGTCTGCAAGTATACCATCTGATTCTGTGCATAATCCGCAACGCAATATTCCTATTGCTACGGTTCTTGGAACAGCGGTTGCGGCTGTAGTCTATATTATAAGTAACACGGCAATATTTGGGATGTTGCCAAATGATGTGTTGGCCAACTCTACTGCGCCTTTTGCGGTTGCTTCGGAAATTATTTTTGGTGAGTGGGGCAAGGTTTTTGTGGCGATTGGCGCAATAATTGCATGTCTTGGTGCTTTAAATGGTTGGATTTTGATAGCAGCTCAAATTCCGATGGCTGCGGCATATGATGGTTTGTTCCCTAAAATATTTGCCAAATGCAGTCGTCCTGGGATCCCGGTTGCTGGGCTTGTAATAACATCTGCTGGTGTAAGTTTTTTAGTCTTAGCAAGCACCTATTTAAAGCTTATTGAGCAGTTTGAGCTTTTGATCATAGCGGCAACTACCGCTTCTGTGGTCGCGTATTTTTATACGGCAATCGCAGAGATCATTATTTTACCTAAAAAGCCTTTGGGCCATAAAAATATATTTCATTTATGTGTTGCTATAGTAGCGGCTGCCTACTCATTTTTTGCTATCTTAAGTTCAAATAAAGAAGTGATGTTCTATTTGGCGGGATTTATTTTGTTTACTATTCCTTTGTACGCTATATTTCGTTGGAATAAAAAGGTAGTTTAAAGAGCTATTATTTAAGACTATAGCGATCTAAAAATATGAAATTTTATATCCATGTTAGGTCGTGGTTTTAGAATATCATGGTTTTTCTAATTCTGCTTTATTATTGATGTATATATTAAGTTTAGGATAAAGCCTTTATTATCATTATCATTGGAAGGCGTCTTAAATTATAGTTATAACGGCAATTCCTTGAAAACAAAAGAATTTATTTTGGATTAAGTCCTGGTTTTGGTGCCAGATATTCCAAATAAACCCATGCATCTGTTTGCTTATAATCGCCAAAAGTATTAATCTTATATTACTTTTTAAAGGAGCAAGGTTATGAAGTTATGCAAGTTTATTTTTCTTGCAGCAATATTATGTGGGCTTACCGCTAATGCGGCTGCAGCCGACTTAATGGATGTCTACAGAAAGGGATTGGCAAATGATCCTACATTTAAAGCTGCAAGGGCTCAGTGGCTTGTAGATAAAGAAAATGTAGCTATGAGTAGAGCTCATCTTTTGCCAGAATTGACAGCTAGTGGGAATATTACTAGAACTAGAAACGAGAGTGAGTCTGTTGGTGTGGCCGATTCCAACGGTCATTATTATAATAATGGTTCTGGGTATTCTCTCAAATTGACACAATCTATCTTCAATTTTGGTAATTGGGCAAGAGTTTGGGGGGCTCAGGCTTTAGCAAAGCAAGCTCATGCAACTTTTCTTGCTGCGGAAGAAAACTTATTGCAACGTGTCGCACAAGCATATTTTAATGTTTTAGAAGCCAAAGATGTATTATCTTATACTAAGAGCAAGAAAGCAGAGACAGAGCGTTTGTTTATTCAAGCCAAGCGTAAATACGAAGTGGGCTTAATCGCTGTGGTCGATTTTGAAAATGCACGCACTGGGTATTATCAAGCGGTGTCTAAAGAGCTCGCTGCAACTGATGATCTTAATAATCAATTCGAAAAATTAAATGAGATTACTGGAGTTCGTTATAATGATCTTGATCCAGTAAAGCCTAATTTTCCATTGCTTTCGCCAAATCCTACAAATATTGATCAGTGGGTAACAGCAGCAAAACAACAGAATTTTGAGCTTATAGCTGCTCGTTATGCTGCTATATATGCACGAGAAAATATAAAAGTACAAAACGCTGGTCATATGCCTACCTTAAGCGCAGGTGGTGACTATCAATATGGATATAATAACGGTGTTGGCGCAAGCCCATCTCAGCGTACTAAAACAGCATCCGCTAATTTAACTCTTTCGGTGCCAATATTTCAGGGGGGTGGTGTGGTAGCAGCTGCCAGACAAGCTGATTACCAGTATCAAGGGAAACTTGCTGATCAAGAAAAAGCTAGCCGTTCTGCTGTAAGCCAAACCAGGCAAACCTATCTTGGTATTTTATCTAATATTAGTCAAATTAAAGCGGATCTCCAGGCGATTACAGCCGCTAAAAGTGCACTGCGTGCTACGGAAGCTAACTATTCTGTTGGTACAAAAACTATGGCAGATGTTTTAATTGCACAGGCTAATCTATACGATGCTCAAAGTAGTTTTGCGCATGATGAATATGCATATATTAAGCAGATTTTGGAGCTCAAAGCATTGACTGGCATATTAACAGTTAACGATTTAGAGCAGATTAATTCTTGGCTTGAAAAGAAACCGCAGACAACAAAAAAAGTTGCTGTAACCACGCAAGTTGTAAAAACCGTTTCAAAAAATAAAGCTAAAGCACCTGGTTCTAAAAAGATTACTAAAAATGTAGGCAATAAACCAAAGACGGTTGAACAACCTAAGGTTTCTAGTCCTGTTCAAGCCGCAGATAATGTAGTGGAGCAACCTAAGGTTGCTGAGTCAGTTTCAGCTGCTGCAAATAGTTTAGTTGCCCAGCCTGTCCAATCTGTTTCTAATGTGGTGGTTGAGCAGTCTAAAGTTGCTAATATAGTTAATAATGCAGATAACTCAAAAATAGTTGTTCTTGATGCAGGGGAGGTTGAACAAACTACCTCTATTAATGCTAATTAATTATTAAATGAAATTAAATTTATTTCGGTTATAACGAAAGAAGATTTAGCGAAAGTATTTGGTAGATACGTCATTATTTCTTTTATAAAATTCTTTGAGATGTGAGAATTATGAGCTGGTAATAGTGGGTTTAGTTTGTGTGTGTGGCAAAGCTAAGTGGTAATTGTTTTGCATGTGGTAGATTCTAACTATTGGACTTAGGATTATATGTCTTTCACAGATATTTTTATTCGTAGACCGGTATTTGCTACGGTATTAAGTTTAGTTATCCTCTTGGTTGGCTTACGCTCTTATTTTAATTTACAAGTAAGATTATATCCCAAAATAGATGCATCGGTTATTAGTATCAATACCACTTATGCTGGTGCTGATGCTGCTCTTATGGAGGGATTTGTTACTACTCCAATTGAAAATGCTTTGGGTGGTATCGATGGCATAGATTATATGACATCGAGTAGCGCTACTGGTTCAAGTACTGTTACCGTCAATTTTCAGTTGGGATATGATATTAATGTGGCAGTTTCTGATGTCAATGCTAAAGTAAGTTCAGTGCGTAAGTTGTTGCCAAAAGAAATTGATGATCCGGTAATATCAAAAAATGATCCTAATGCTAGTCCTAGCATGTATATTTCCTTTTTTAGTGAAGTTCTCCCGATAGAGGAGATTACTGATTACCTTAATCGTATTATTCAACCGCAATTACAAACCTTGCCTGGAGTTGGTTCTGCGGTAGTTATGGGACCAACCTATGCGATGCGTATCTGGTTAGATCAGAATTTAATGGCTGCGCATAACATTACTCCATCAGATATTAGTGTTGCTCTTGATACGCAAAATCTGCAGGCACCAGGGGGGCAATTAAAAACGGCTCTTCAAGAATTAACTGTAAAAACGTTTAGTGAAGCCAGTACTGCAGAGCAATTTAATAATCTAGTGTTGCGTCAAGATAATGGACAGTTAACAAGAATTAAAGATGTTGGTAAGGCTGAATTGGGATCGGAATATGCAGATCTTTCGGTTTGGATTAATGGTAAGCCAGGAACAGTTCTAGCTATTACTCCTTCGTCGGTAGCTAACCCAATAAACATTACGAAAGAGGTCCAAGAAATATTTCCAAAGTTAGTTGAAGCTTTGCCACAAACAATTCATTCGGAAATAATGTGGGATAGTTCTAAATTTATTTTTGAGTCAATTAAAGAGGTCAAAAAAACTATTATAGAATCTACTTTGTTTGTAATTTTGGTGGTGTTTTTATTTTTAGGTTCTTGGCGTACTTTATTAATTCCGGTGGTTACAATTCCGTTATCTCTTATCGGCGTATGTATTTTCATGAGTTATTTTGACTATTCGTTAAATACAATCACTTTTCTTTCTATGGTGCTTGCGATTGGTATGGTGGTAGATGATGCTATTGTGGTTACGGAAAATATTCATCGACACATTAGCCAGGGAAAAACCTCATTAGAAGCATCGATGTTGGGAGCAAGAGAGATTCAGTTTGCTATTATTGCTATGACTTTTACTTTGGCTGCAGTTTATGCCCCAATAGGATTTTTAACTGGGTTGGTTGGTGCGTTATTTAAAGAGTTTGCTTTTACTCTTGCTGGGGCAGTAATTATTTCAGGATTTATCGCACTTACTTTGTCGCCAATGATGTGTTCAAAAATAATGCTCCCGCATAAAGTTACTGAAGGAAGTTTTGCTAAAAAGACTGAAGATTTTTTTAATAAAGTTATTCGACGTTATGAATTATGGTTGCATAAGGTTCTTGATAATCGTAAAAAAGTTTTAAGTATTGTCCCTATTGTTTTAATAGCTACTGGGGTGCTTTATTATTTTATCCCAAGTGAATTAGCTCCGGCAGAGGATCAGGGATATGTTGTAGCTCCTATTATGGCACCAACGTCGGCCAACATTGACTACACCCAGAAATATACAAAGATGATAGAGCCATATTTTGAGAAGATTCCTGAGGCGCAAAATTATTTAATTGTTAATGGTCATCCGAACCCGAATCTGGGAATCTCTATTTTGACATTGAAGCCATGGTCAGAGCGCAAGCGTAGTGTAGATAAAATAATATCAGAATTATTTCCTGAACTTTGGGCTATTCCAGGAATCATTGCTTTTCCAACTAATCCTTCAGGGTTGCCTGGAGCTGGTAACGGTGATCCTATTGTCATTGAATTACAAACTCTCGGTAATTATGACAAGTTAAACGAGACTGCTCAGAAAATTTCCGTAGCAGCACAAAAAAATCCTCATTTGTATAATATTCGTGTTGAACCAAAATTTGATCAACCACAACTAGGTATTACCATTAATCGTGAAAAAGCAGGAGCTCTTGGAGTAACGGCAAGCGAGATCGGAAATGCTATAAATTTAATTCTCGGGCAACCGAATGTTTGGCATTTTAGTATTGAAGGAAGAAGTTATTATGTAATACCACAGCTTTTCCCTGAATCAAGTGATAGGCCCGACGATCTTGATAATATTTATTTGCGTACCGTTAGCGGCGCTTTGATTCCGTTGAATAACATTGTTACTATGAGTGAGACAGTAATGCCTGAAAGCTATAACCATTTTCAACAGCTTCGTTCTATGGAAATTACTGCTGGTATGTCCCCAGGATATACTTTGGGACAAGCGTTAGATTTTTTCAAAACCACTATAAAAAATATTGCTCCAAGTAATGTTACAGTTGATTATGCTGGGCAGTCCCGCTTATATTTTCAGACTGGTGGCCAGATGGCAACTACGTTTTTATTCGCTATTATTTTTATTTTTCTTGTGCTTGCCGCGCAGTTTGAAAGTTTTCGAGACCCGCTAATTGTCTTATTTAGTATCCCGTTATCAATTTTTGGTGCGTTGCTTGTTATGCTTATTACTGGAAGTACGATGAATATATATTCGGAGATTGGTTTGGTAACTTTGGTGGGATTAATAAGTAAGCATGGTATTTTGATGGTGGAGTTTGCTAACCAACTGCAGGAAACTGGGAAAAGTATTGAAGAAGCTATTGTCGCCTCAGCAACTATTCGATTGCGTCCAATTTTGATGACAACTGCAGCTATGGTTTTAGGTGCAGTACCGCTGGCAATTGCAAGTGGTGCTGGTGCGGTTAGTCGTCACCAAATTGGCTGGGTAATTATTGGAGGCATGGTGGTGGGTACAATGTTTACTCTATTTATAGTACCAACGATTTATACTTATATTGCTACAAAAAAATCTCAGATAATTTAATAGAGTTATTGCGCGTAGTGAGCGTAGTAATTTAGGAGTGAAACCATTTGCGTCATTGCGAGGAGCAAGCGTAGCGAGCGACGCGGCAATCCTTAAATATGAGAAAAATCCAAATCTCCCCTCATAAGAGTTCTTGGAAAAGACTCTATAAAAAAGAAGAAAAAATATTACAGGATGTTTTGCACGAAGAGATATCTTTTGTTGCCCATATTGGTAGTGCTGATACCCCGGATTTTAAAGCAAAAACACATTTTGTTTTAAATCTTAAGTTGCCAATTCAGTTTCTTATGTTACATTCTTAGAATAATAAAAAGTAGTGGCCCAATGTAGAGAGATGCTTTATTCGTATAGGTTAGGTAGGATGGTTTATGAAAACAAAACATACTTTTTTATTAACTTTTATTTTTTCGTTGTGTGTATGCTTGCTTAATGGAAGCGCAGCTGCTTATTCATTGAGGTGTGATGAGGTAGAACTGTATTGTGGTTATGAGGGAATGTATCGAAATGTTGATGAAGCTAATGAAGAATTTAACATGTTATCGGAACCGGCAAGGCGTCCAAATTTTCAGGAAATGTTTATTGTTGTTTCATATATTTTTAATTGTGCGCAAAAAAATGCTGGTTGTATGAGGGCGTTGAAAAATCCCGATTGTAACGTGTCAAAATATACCAAAAGATTAATAAAATTTTATGAGGACGACAATAGGAAAGCTATAACTAATGAGGATGTAGTAGAGGCGTTCGAAGATTTTAAGAAAGGGGAAGGAAAAGAGCTTTTTAGCGAGATCTCTGAGTAAAAAGATATGATTTCATTATTTGGGATGGGCGTATTTGGGTGAGCACTCTTGATTATTTTGATGGCGCTAGGTTTTTGACTAATAGTTTGCAAAGGGTCTTGCCTATTTCATCAATGGTTGGCGATGCAAAATCACTTATCTTGGTCATCGATAGATCAAGAAATCCACAGGGGTTAATTCGAGTAAATGGCTCTAAGTCGTTATTAATATTTAAGGCTATTCCGTGATAACTGCAACCGCGGCGAATTCGTAAGCCAATTGAGCAAATCTTTTTCTGTTTTACATAAACACCAGGAGCATCTTTGCGGGTAGATGCTTCTATTTTATATTCAGCAAGTAGTTGAATTACGGTATTTTCAAGCAAAAAAACAAACTTTTTAACCCCCAGTTTTAAGCGGCGTAAATCAAACAAAAGATAACAAACCAATTGTCCTGGTCCATGATAGGTTACTTGACCGCCACGATCTGTTTGTACTATAGGGATCTCTTTGGGATTTAAAACATGCTCAGGTTTGCCAGCCATCCCTTGGGTAAAAACTGGAGGATGCTCAAGAAGCCAAATCTCATCTGGGGTGGATGAGTTACGGTTTAAGGTAAATTCTTGCATCTTCAGCCAAGTTTGGTGGTAGTCACAAAGACCGAGATTTTTTATAATGATGTTGTTTGTCATATTAAATTTTGTTATTGCCCACTTACAACGTCATTGCGAGGAGCGTAAGCGACGAAGCAATCCAGAAAACTATAAGTTGGCAATCTCTTTGGCCAATGTATTAAGTTGTGTGCTATTCTCCCAAGCTTTTCTAGATTGCTTCGCTATCGCTCGCAATGACG
>JAHIYS010000242.1 GCA_018814965.1 Gammaproteobacteria bacterium | reverse complement strand
TGGCTATGTAGCTCAGCTGGTTAGAGCGCGGCACTCATAATGCTGAGGTCAGTGGTTCGAGTCCACTCATAGCCACCAATTATTTCTGGGTTAAATGTTGCCCCCGATCCCAATTTACTGCCGGAGGGCTAGTTTCATATTGGCTTACCCGTTTAAGATAAATATTATAAAGCTCTACCCCAGAATATGCTTCTACCAATTTCTCAAATACTTCCTTAGCTTCACACCATTTATCAGCATTATATAAATCCAAGGCCTTTTGATACTGAGCTAATTCGATATCTAATGTATCGGTTTTTTGACTAAGCAAACACAAAGGCTCGTAAATATTAGTTGGGGCTGCTTTACCTTTAACGTAGATACAATCTACAAATCTAAAAACAATATTACTACACATATCTTTAGTCTCTTCTGAAACTAACACTTTGGTTCCATACACCTTATTAACCCCCTCGAGACGTGAGGCTAAATTTACCGCGTCACCTAAAACAGTATAAGCCTTACGATACTCTGACCCCATGTCCCCAACATGCATCATTCCAGTATTAATACCAATTCTGATGGCAACATCATTAAGATTTTGAGCAGCAAAAATTGGGGCCAAATCTTTTACTTTATTCTGCATCTTTAACGCCGCCTCGACGCAATGAAACGCATGATCCTTGTCATCAATTGGATCATTCCAAAAAGCCATTACCATATCACCAACATACTTATCTATGGTCCCTTTAGACTCAAAAATAATTTCAGTAATCGGGGTGAATAACGTATTTAAAAACTTCTTAACCTCCTTCGCCTCTAATTTCTCTGAAATAGAGGTAAAACTCTTAATGTCAGCAAACAATACCGTCATAACTTTAGTATTACCTGCCATCGTGTGCTTATCATTAGACTCCAACATTTTATCAATATATGTCGAAGAGACATATTGCCCATAAACATCATGTAATCTTTTACGCGACTTGGATTCAAACAAATACCCAAAACCACTATTTATAAGCCCCAAAAATAATATCTGTAAATAAGGCAGCATTAGATGCGGCAATATCAAATTCCACTTAACCAACAAAAATCCATTAAAAGCAAACATCAAAATCATCAATGCTATGGAAAATAAAATTAAGACCAAAGCAGGAAAGTATGCGGCCAAAATTGTAATAACCAAACCCACTATAACAATTAAAATTCTTTCAACCCCGACCAACCAAAGCGGGGAAGATATAATATCCTGATTTAAAATAGATGAGATAATATTGGCATGGACTTCGACTCCAGGATAACCAATATCCTGATACGGAGTAGAGTGTAAATCTCCAATACCAACCGCTGAAGAACCAATAAGAGCTATCTTTCCCTCAAAAGTTTTCGGAGGAAATTTATTATTAAAAACATCGGTAGCAGAGACATAAGGAAAAGAAAATGCTGGCCCACGATAATTAATCAGAATATTTCCCGCTAAATCTGTGGGAATATAGGTACCTCCTATAGTTAGTCCTAAAAATATTTTGCTCGCGACAAGATCACGTAAATCTAACGAAATTTTATCGGTCAATAAATACGCTCTAACCGCCTCTAACGGCAAAGAGGGATAAAGATCGCCATCATACTCAATTAAAAGCGGAGAACGCCTGATAGTGCCATCGTCATCTGGAATAGTCGTAGTAAAACCGGTATAACGGACCGCATCCGCTAGAACAGGAATATTGCCTATAAATTTAGATTCGTGCAAAACAACTAAATCTTTTATCTTAGCCAAACTTAAAATCGGTTTACCTAATTTTCCAGTAGAATTATAGAGACCATCATTAAAAAAAACACCTAAAACAGAATCACTTTTATTCAAAGCATTGGCGAATACTTGATCATTATTAAAAAACAATAACTGCTTCGATAGATAATCAATGACATCAGACGACGCCTCTTTACTTTGCCGCGCATGATTTAACAAAATGTCATCTATATTAGGCTCAACCTCAGGAAATAAAATATCAAAAACGATTACCGCCGCACCATCACTCTGCAAATTTTCAACCATAGTCGCGACCTTATTTCGCGACCATGGCCATCGCCCCTCATGTTGCAAACTCTTCTCATCAATATCCACTATAATAATATAGTCAGATATATTTTTTTTATGAAAAATTTTTAAATTAGCGTCATAAAAAAGGTGATTTACCCTAGTCAGAACACCAAAATGCCTAGAAATAGAATCCCATGTAAACAATAAAAATATAGCTGTGGCCAAAACACCTATAATAAAAACCACAATTTTCTTATACATAAGATCTTCCTTTTATCTATACTCAAAAACTTTTAATTTACAACTTCATAACCCAACCCCAGAAATAAACCATTAACTCATACATCTTGCTACTCCTATACTGTAGGCAGTAGCGGTGACGGTGACGGTGGCGGTGGCGGTGGCGGTGGTGGTGGTGGCGGAACCGGTTCTGGAGCAGGCTCTGGCGTAGGCGTAGGTGCAGGCTCTGGAAGCTGGAAATCATTTGTTGTTACTTCTGCTCCTTTAACACTACTCTCAACTCCCGGAATAGGCGCTACAATTACAGCACTGATTGGACTGCTCCCTTCCTTAGCACGACTACCAACAGGAGCAGATGTTCTCTGGCTTAAATTATTTGAGACTAAACCTCTCATCTGTTCTAAACCCATTGAACTAATTTTAACACTCGCACCAGAAGCAGGAATAAACTCCCCGCCACTACCCAAGCTACCAAATGTCATATAAAAACAAGAATTATTATTGGGATCATGGGCATTAATGTCACAAATACCTCCTTGACTATTAACTTTTAGCGCCCCATTACTAACATGAACCCAACCAACACCAGTTGCATAATTTTTCTTATCATTTCTAACAGACCCTTGCTTTTTATCAGGCATTTTAACTTTAAGTCCACTCTCATAAAATGTACCTCTAATAGAGATGGTTACTACTGGGGTTTTTAATGAGTGATTATCATGGGAGCTATCTTTGCCCTGACCGCTCAGAGTTAATAAAACACCATCAATTAGATTACCAACATAACGATTATTCTTAGGATTTTTCTTATCTAAATTAAACTCACTAACAAAATACCTAGTACTAGGCTTTAGTGAAATCATCGTATTATCCTGAAGTCTCAGCTGTGCCATGCTATTTTCTTGCGTTACTATGACCTCACGCAAATAAACTGCACTACCACGCCGCAATGACCTTTTAATCGCTCCTGCTTCATTCGTAACATTAACCTTACCGCCTACCGCAATTACAGTACCAACGGGATTAGCAGCCATAACAGGGGTTCCTATAAATAATAAAAATCCAGCTGTCAATAAAACTATCTTTTTAACCATAAATCCCTCTCTAGTTAAGCAAATTAAAATCACAGTTCAAAGCTAATACCTGTTAATATCTCAAATCTATCATAATCATAAATAAAAACACTACTATGGTTATTGGTATAAGCGCTTTGTACATAATAGGTAAAATTAGCATATAAGCGATAATATATACCTGCTGAAACCTGATAATATGAATCTTTACGTCTGGAACTATTTACAAACTCTTTTTCATCATACATAGAGGTCTGATACACAGCCCCTGCTGTTAGATCTAGCTTTTTAGCAAATTTATGTTTACCCATCACCACCACGCCAAAATAATTACTTCCATTATACTTAGCACCACCAGCCCGAGGCTGATTTCTTCCATAAAAAGCCTGCGTTATCAGAGTATTGTTATTGTTAAAACAATCCCACTCCATTCCTCCAATATACATGTTTACACTAAGTTTCCTGTTGTTTGGATAAATAAG
>JAHIYS010000025.1 GCA_018814965.1 Gammaproteobacteria bacterium | reverse complement strand
AGAATGATTCTTAAGGACATTTCAGCAGTAAGCATATGTGAACCAATCATATATTCAGATCCAACATAGGTCAGAAATGGCAATGCCCAGGTTAAAGTAATCCAGCGCAATGGACTGGGATAAAAAATGCCTGCAGAAAAATAGATGACAAAATAGCTAAAAAAGAAATTTCCTTGTCCACCACCAGTAAGTTGAACATTGGCAGTGCCAGCTACGGTGGCAATTACCCCAAACATATAAGCCAGAGGGAAATTATAGTGTTTTTTGATAAACTTTGTTCTCAAGCTGAAGAGCAAAATAAATGACATAAGAACGCAGGGAACGCTAATTAATGCGCCACTAACAACCACATTTGGATAAAAAAAGTAGTTATAGGTAATAATAGTGCCTGGAATAATCAGAGCTGCTAGCCAACAAGCATAGCGCGAACGTTGAAGCAAAACCTCTCTGAGTTTATCTTGTAAACGCGGTGATACTTCTTGGCCAACTATAGATGATATTAGCCATTTTTGAAAAAGCTTAAGCTGAGCAAAATATACTTTAAAAAAATATTTCATTTTTAAATTAGCCCCCGCGCATTTAGATGAAAATCAACTAAAAGTCGCGGCATGCTGGCTACATAACTATTTAAGTCAACAGATTCTAATTGGACTTGTTTTAGAAAAGAGCATAAAAAATTATAACGGGTTAACCATTGATCTAGGAAGTATTTAAGATAATTAGAGTTAGCAACTTTATTTTGAATATATTCAGGTTTCTTGCTTTTCCATTCTTGTTCAGAAACAATATCATGATCCATAGCATAGGCAAAAACAGCAGATGAAAAATCATGTTCAGTAAGCTCTCTTTCCCAGGTAACTAAGGCATTAGAAATGCGGGCCAGATCTTGGGCTAACCAAAATGCTTTTCTAGCTTTGGCTAGCTCATTAATATTAAAGTCTGGATGATCCATAAGATCAATGGTTCCATGAATCATCACTTCCATGTTGGGTGGTTGATATAGAAAATATTCAGTCAAGTTGGCAAAGCTGGGCACGCGGTTAGCTAAGCAGGCATATCTCATTGAATTAAAAAGTTGCTCATAGCTAAAATCAAGCACATCCTTTAAGGCTTCATAGTTCGGATATGTTTTTATTTTTTGTTGAATATGTTCCCAAACAGTCAGGGCTAGCTCTAAGTGGTTTTTCCATTTGTTATTTTTTTTAGACTTATATTTATTTGGATGCAAACAGCCTAAGTACGCATCTGTTATAGCCTCACTTGCTTGAAACTTATCAGCTAAGTCATCTAAAATCGTGGTTAACAGTAAAGCTGCTAGTTTTGTATGGCATACATCTGCAATGCTTCTTACGCCATCAATAGTGGTTAGCAAAATAGCAGCATGACCCCACTTCCATAAAAAATGATTACGTGTGCCAATTTTATCATATTCTGAAATCAAACTTAATAGCTTTGGATCAAGTTTTATTTTTTCCAAGTGGGTTGCAAATTCTTGAGAGCCAGCATTAAAGCTGTTTTCTAAACATGCTGGATTCCCATCTGTGTTATTAATTAAAGGAAAAGTTGCGTTGGTTGCTAAAAAAGAAGGTGCCTTAAACTTATATTGTTGAGAGACAAAATTTCTGATTTTTTGAATTTCAACTGGCTGGGCATTGCTAAATGTTAATCCAAAAAAATGTTTATTAGAATCATTGCGAAAATTAGCTATTTTACCTCTAAGCTGAATAGATTTTTCAGGAGCGTCAATTAGAAGATCATAATTTTTTTCCGGTTTTAAGTTTAAGTCAGTTTTAATACAAATACCACCCAAGCCAATGTCAATAATATTTCCTAGGCGATTATCGTTGATAAGATCATAAACAGGTAGATTACAAGGAAATCGCAAATATTTTCTACGTTCCTTGATTGTTTGTCCAACCTGCATGCCCACCCCCTAGGTTTAAGCTTTTGGCATATTAAGTAAAAAAGTTGTTATGCTTGTTTGTTGGCGAAACTTTTTCAGGCGCGGCCAAAGCAATAATAAATGTTTAATTAAGGCTTTAGCTATAACAGTTTTATTTTTCAAAATATTGGTTTGCCCACCGTAACTATAGCCCATCAAATTTCTCAAGCTTTGATCATTATATAAGGAGCACAAAAAAGGTTCAAACATGAATCCCCAAATATATTTTGATAAAAAATTGTAAGTCTTGAGTTCTTGTCCAACCCTGCTGGATAGAATTTTTTGTTTATAATCAGCAAAGGTAAAATCATTTTTTGAAAAAGCTTGGGTGATGCTTTCAGCAGCAATGCACCCTAAAGCTAGGGCTTGAGAAATCCCTTCTGAAAATAAAGGATCAGTGCCGATTGCATCTCCAGTCAAAAGGCGACGCGGTTGAGCAAAAATATCTTTAGGATCAAATTGACGCAAAGGATGGCATTTAATATTTTCAGGTTGAAATAAAACATTGCGTTCGCGCAAAATCTGGCAAAGCAAGTTTTTGCCATTTATACGAGTTCCGCACTTTAAATTGCTATCTACCAAGCCTTGGTTAATATGCGGAGCATTGTTAATATAACTGGGAAATTCCCAATAATAACCTTTAATACCGCATCGCACATAAGAAAAATCTACATGCAGTACTTGGTCTTGAAAAACCGGATGTTTGGTAGGATCAACAGGTGTTTCTATCAACCATAAACGACTAATTCTTCCTTTGGGATTAAAGCCAGGTGTCTTCCTTAAAATAGCGCTTACGCCATCCGCGCTAACTACAACTTTGGCTTTTAAATCACCTCTGTTAGTGCGAACAGCTACAAAATCTCTATGGGTTGTTATGTCAATAACTTTTGTTTGTTCAGCAACCTTAAAATCGCGGTTTTTTACCTGTTTAATCAGAAAATTATCAAATTCATCCCGCCTAATAACTTTTTTAGCCACCCCATCTTCCGGTAGATTGATATTAGCTTGGCCGTAGACAAATCTGGAATTTCTTATAAAGGCATGGGAAACATCGAGATTAACTCCCAGTTGGGCCAAAATGGTTTCAGCATGCAGTGTTAGTGCTCCTCCACAAACCTTTTCCCTTGGGTGGCAACTTTTCTCTAAAATAATGGAATGTTTGGCAAGTTCTGGGTTTAATTGATGTAGTTTAAGGGCAACAGCACACCCTGCAGGGCCACCACCGATTATAATGACCTCAAAAAAATCACCAAATTTGGTGATGGATTTCAGCATTTGATTTGCCCCCAAAAAATGTAACGACCCATAGTCGGTAACTATTTGATAATTGTCAATTATTTTTAATTAGCAATGTTTTTTGCTTAAGGTTGCTTTGCAAGAAAAAATCTTATATGTTCAAAAAATAATGGGGGAAAGATAATGAATATCTTATTTGTTTATCCATCTAGTTTAGATTCTAATGGAAAAGTAATTAAATATAAAAGAGCTTTTGTCCCCCCATTGTCTTTAGCGATCTTAGATAGTTTAACTCCCAACAAACATAAGGTAAAAGTAGTAAATGATCTAGTAGAAGATATTAATTATGATGCAGACTACGATTTAGTAGCCATTACCTCCATGACTTCCCAAATTGAGCGAGCTTATAAAATTGCCGATCAATTTAGGTTGCGAAAAGTAAAAGTTGTAATTGGAGGTATACATGCCACAGCCTTGCCCCAAGAAGCCAAGCAACATGCAGACAGCGTAGTGATTGGAGAGGCTGATAATTTATGGCGGAAAATTCTTTTAGATGCTGAAAAAAATAGGCTTCAAGATTTCTATCAAGATAGCTGTTTGCTGGACTTGAAAGAATTGATAATCCCAAAATGGGATAATATGAACATGCGTATCTATCCCAAACGTCTAGGCGCCAAATATCCTTTACTACCCATTTTTACTACTCGCGGTTGCCCTTTTGGGTGCAAGTTTTGCTCTGTAACCAAATTTTTTGGCAAATCTTATCGCATTAAGCCTATTGAAAATGTTTTAGCTGAAATTGATAGTATAGGTGCTAAAGAATATATTTTTGCTGACGATAATATAGCATGTAACCCTGATTATAGTCGTGAGCTTTTTAAATCCATTACCAAAAGAAATATTCATTGGTTATCGCAAATTAGTACTCGAGTATTGAAAACTCCAGATGTAATAGATTTGGCTGCTAAATCTGGGTGTAATTTTTTAGTGGTCGGGGTTGAATCTATTAATCAGGCTAGTTTGGAAACCGTGAATAAGGGATTTAATAAAATAGAGGCTTACGTAGAATTAATTTCTAGAATGCATAATGCTGGGATTAATCCGATACTTAGTTTTATTTTTGGTTGTGATGAAGATACCCCAGATTTATTTGAAAAAACTTTACAATTTTTAAAGAAAAATAAAGTTGGCTATGCCACGTTCTGGTTTTTAACTCCTTTACCTGGCACAGAACTT
>JAHIYS010000241.1 GCA_018814965.1 Gammaproteobacteria bacterium | reverse complement strand
TATTATTTTGGGCATAGATATCTTTGATCTCCTGGTTTTGTAACTCTTTGGGGTTAAACCAACTTCGCCCATGATTTATGCTAATTGAAATGCCATTTTTAGTTCCTGCATATAAGTTATTTTGGTCACAAAATACCGCTTGGACACCAGGGCTTTTATTAAAATTATGGTACCTTGTCCAACTTTGGCCTAAATCATTGCTAATGTACATGCCCTCAGAGGAGCCGATGCACATAACATTATTTTCTCCATAAATCTTCAAAGTTTCAATATTTTTTTCACTACTTATATTAAAAGGAGAAAACTGTAGATAACTATTAGTACTATTTGTAGCAGAATCTTTAGTGGGAGTATTGACTATTTTGTAAGCTTGATATATTTGATTATTGAATGATTTCACAATGGCGAAAATATCGTTATTTATTCTGCGGATTCCCAGGGCTTCCAGTGGGTCATTTGAACTTTGCCAGGTTTTGCCGCCATCTTCACTAATTATTATTTCTTTGTCTGTGGCTAAGTAAACATTGTTTCCAATGATATGGAGATCTTTTATGTTATTGCTATTTTCCGATACGTTATAGAGATCATATTTATATATGTTTTTCAAGATTAAAAGGCCATTTTCTGTTGCTGCGTAAATTGAATCATTTTCAACACTATCATCAATTACGTTAATGGTAATGGGGGAGGTAAATTTGAAATCAGCCTTTGAAAAAGCACTTTTTTTAAGTAGGTATGATGATTTGTATGCGACATCTAACTCTAATTCTTTGAATACAGTTTTTCGTTGGTTAGTTGTTTTTCCATCGGCATCAATATAAAATCTTTGTGAGATTCTTCCTCTCTTGTTAGGGTTGATAACTAGCTTAATATTGCAGGTTTCATTAACTTTTAAGGGATTAGAGCCACAATTTTGTTTAATATTCATATCTTGGGTTATTGGAGCTGAGAGATTCCTAACGGTTATATTATTTATGTCTATGGTCCCGGTATTTTTAATCGTATACATTAAAGTTCTCGGATCTCCAAGGTTGGTTTGTCCAATAATCTCAATTGGTCGTAGATCATGGTCATTTGGTTCTGTAGAAAATATAAAATCTAGCTTTTCGTAGCTACTCTTTGATTGACTGTTTTTGGTGTGACCGTAGCAATAATAATTATCAGAGTAGCCTGGATTATTTTTACAAAAATCATCATAGTAATCTTTACAAGTGGAGGTATAGTGATACCAAGGGTTTTTTTTGCAATACTCATTCTTATGAGGTTTACATCGGTCAGTATTAAATTCGGAAGTATGATCTTTGCAATAATCATACCAATACTCTTTACAGGTCGGGTTATTGGAAAGTTCTGGATGTTCTTTACAGTATGCGGCTTTATGATATTTGCATGGTTCTTTATTCAATTCGTTCGGATTAGATTTACAATATTTATCCCAATAAGAAGAGCAAGTATATATATAATGATATTCGGGGTTTTTCTTACAATACTCATCGCTGCCATAATAATCATATGTGTTTGAATAACTTGTCCACCAATCATTGTTTGAAGATGAGGATGAATATGTGTTTGAATAACTTTCTGATGTTGACTCCCAATCATTACTTGAAGATGTATGATAATAACATGGATAGATATCAGACTCTTCCGGATGGTTTTTGCAATAATTGTCATAGTAATCTTTACACGAGCTATCGTGATACCAGCTGTTTTCTTTGCAATATGCGTCGCTGCCATATTGAGTATTATCCGAGGTATAGCTGCTTTCATCGCTGCTTTTATCACCACATCCAGTGATTCCCAAAGTTGTTGCAATGAAAATGATAAGTAGTTTATTACGCATTTAGTATCCTCTGTTAAAAAATAATGTCATTATCTTTGATCTTTCAATTTTAAAGTTTGCTCTTTAAGTTGTTTAATAACGTTTCTAAATAACAAAAGTTTACCTGAAGATTATTAAGGTTTTCTTAAATGCAGGCAAGGTAGTATAAATTACGATAAATATTATTAGGCTCAAATGAGCTCAGCTCATAACCATCTGTTTTAAAAGAAGAAATATTTTATATTGCATATTCTTGATGGCCATTTAAGCCGCACTTAATATTAGCTGTATATAATAATTGTAATGAAAAATACTATTTTCGAGGGTTCTATGCCTAAACCACAATTTATTACACATTTAGTTGCTATAGCGATCTTTTCTTTTTTCGCCATGATTAATGTTGCCTATGGTCAAGAGGAAGAAAAGAAGTCCTATGATATGGAAGATGTTTTGAGAAAAGTAGAACAAAACATGGAGCGAAAAAGAGAAGAGGTTAAAAATCTCCCATATCAATTTAAGGATGGAACATTACCAAAAGTTTACGGCCAAATAGCTTTTTGTCACGATGGGTCTAGAGTGTGGCTGGAATTAAATAATTATGAGTCTTTAGTAAATGGAAAAGAATCGAATAGATTGGTTACAGTATTTATAGGCAGATCTGATGAGGTCGCAGAGTTTTTTGATGGTAGTTTATTAATCCAAGAAAATAGTTTGAAGTTGCCGTTTGTAAGCTTAGAAAAAGATAATATTGTAAGAGAAGTTATAGAGATCTTTGATCCTGAAGCAGCTTTTGTCTTTCAAGATGCTATTGTGCGTTATTGGGATAAGTTACCAGGGGATCAGATCTTGCTATCATTTATGGATTTAGCAAAAGCTTTTCAAGTTGGTTACGATGCTTTAAGTTACCATTTTGGTTTTAAAAACTCACTTGATGTCAGTGAAATATCCAGTTCTATTAATTCCCCAAAAGATTTATCGGTTTTTATCCGTTCTTTGCATAAAAAATATGAGGATGAGCAAACACAATTAAATAGGATGGTCACTCTGGATGATCTTAAAAAGAAAGAGGAGCTGGGTTTTGTTGCATACTATCCTAATCCCATCTATTTGGGTGAGATTTATTGGCACATAAGGCCGGAGAATATGAGTTATAAAGACTATATGCAGTATGGTCGTATAGAGTCAACTTCAGAGTCAAGTAGTGGAATGTCATTTCCTTGTGATCCTGGGATCATATCAAAGCCTAATTTTAATGATCCTAAGGGGTGTGAAAGAAGTTTATCGTTTATAAAAAGAGCATATTCAGAAAAAGAATATA